>CADBON010000149.1 GCA_902796315.1 Oscillospiraceae bacterium
CGCGATCTCGTCACAGGTTTGATTTCGCCAAATCCGGATTTGACGCCTTAAAATGAAGAAAGAAAAACCGGGATCTCAGAAGGATTGCCCTTCAGAGATCCCGGTTTTCATTCAGACGTTATCATCAAAACGCGCAGCGTTATCGAAAAGATTTATTCCTTACTGCACATTTTTCACGCGCGCGTCAGCGCGTTACATGCAGGTATAACCGCCGTCCACAGCAAGGTTCACGCCGGTGACGTAGCTCGCGGCGGGGGAGGCGAGGAAGATCGCGGCGGCGTCCAGCTCGCCCTCTTCGCCGTAGCGCTCCTCAGGGATCATGGTCTTCGCGTTCTGCTGGAAGAAATCGGAGTTCAGCGTGTCGCGGGTCAGATCCGTGTAGAAGTAGCCGGGGCAGATGGAGTTGACGGTGATGTTGTACTTGCCCCATTCCGCGGCCAGCGCGCGGGTCATGTTCACCACGCCGCCCTTCGCCGCGTGATACGGGGCGGAGCCGGCGATCTTGTTGCCGACCAGACCGTACATGGAGGCGATGTTGATGATGCGGCCGTACTTGGCGGGGATCATGGCCTGTTTCGCGACGGCGCGCGCCACGCGGAAGGAGCCGAACAGGTCGACGTTCATCTCGTGGTCGAACTGCTCGTCGGTGATGTCCTCGGCGGGGGCAACGGCGCCGGTACCGGCGTTGTTGACGAGAATATCGATGCGGCCGAACTTGTCCATCACGGCCTTGACCATGGCGTCGACGCCGGCGGTGTCGGTGATGTCGCAGCGCAGGGCCAGCGTCTGGACGCCGTACTCGGCGGCGATGTCGGCGGCGACTGCATCGATCAATTCCTGACGGCGGGCGACCGCCACGATGTTGGCGCCCTGGTTGGCAAGCGCCTTGGCCATCTGTACGCCCAGTCCGGTCGAGCAGCCGGTCACGATGGCGACCTGGCCTTTGAGGTCAAAATAGTTTTTCATAAGCTTTCTCCTTTGCGTTTTGTTAAAGATTTAACACGCTGACATTGTACCATATCCGCGGACAAAAAACAAGAGGCAAAACGCTTCTTTTCCGCTTTTGCGGGTTTTGAACGCCGGGCACCCGCGGTGCGGCGGGCTCTTTGGTAGTTTTCACGAATTTGCCGCGCGCTTTTTGTGGAGAAATATCCGCGCGAATATGATATGATAGCAATAATAAGGAAACGGGCGGCGGCGCGCCGTCCCCCGAAAAGGAGAAATCGTATGATCACCGGCAAAAACATCGTGCTGACGGGCTGCAACAGCGGCATCGGCCTGGAGTTCCTCAAACTGCTCATGCAGGGCGACAACCGCGTGCTCGCCGTCGACAAAAACGACAGCGAACTCAAGAAATTCGACCCCGCGAAGGTGACGGTCCTGAAAGTGGACGTTTCCTCCAAAGAGGCGGTCGACGAGATTTTCGAAAAGGCGGAAGCGCTGTTCCCCTTTATCGATATCTTTTACGCCAACGCGGGCTACCCCTACTACGAAGAGATGAACTACTGCGACTGGGACCGCGTGTCGGCCATGTTTGAAACCAACGTCTTTTCGCCGATCTATTCCTACCAAAAGTACGTCGCGTACCTCAACGGGCGCAAGGGCGTGATGGCCATGACCGTTTCCGCCATCGGCGAAATGGCCATGCCCGGCTTCACGATCTACAGCGCGTCGAAATTCGGCCTGAACGGATTTCAGCAGGGCGTGCGTTTCGAGAAGCCCGACAACGTGCAGTTGACCTGCCTGTACCCCGTGGCGACCGATACCAACTTCTTCCCGACGGCGGCGCCGATCCAGTTCAAAAAGCCCTTCCCCGTGCAGAAGCCGGACGTTGTCGCCCGCAAAATGATGGAAGGGATTGAAAAGGGCAAGGCCAAGGTCAGCCCATGCGCGCTGTTCGGCATCTCCAAGGTGCTGATGGCCGTCGCGCCGCCCGTCAAGAGCATCTATCTCGGCCTTGAAAAGCGGAAATTCGCCGCCTTCAAAGCCGATATGAAAAACGGAACGGGGAGGCCCTGGAATGGCTGAACGACTGCTTTTTACGCCGATGAAGATCGGCTCGTGCGAGATCAAAAACCGCATCGTGATGGCTCCCATGCTGATGGGTTTCGGCCGCTTTGACGGCACGCCTACCGACGCGCTGATCGACTACTACGAAGCGCGCGCAAAAGGCGGCGCCGGATTGATCGTGACCGAGATCACCCGCGTCAACGACGTCACGGGCGCCGGGGCGTTCGCCCAGCTTTCGATGAGCCGCGACGCCAACATCGAACCGATGCGCCGCTTTGCCGACCGCATCCACGCCGCGGGCAGCAAACTGTTTGTGCAGCTGCACCACCCGGGCCGTCAGAACGTCGGCCTGCTGGTCGGGACTCTGCCGCTGTCCATCGCCGCCGAGGGTCTCACCCGCGGCGGATACGGCAAACTGCTGTACAAACTCACACCGAAGGTCGGGCCGAAGATGCTTGCCAAAAACATCGTGCCGCACTCGGTCGCGCCCTCCAAATGCGACCCCGCCTATTTCGCGGGCGGGCGCGTGCGCGAACTCAAACACAAAGAGATCAAGGCGCTGGAGCAGGACTTTATCAACGCCGCGGTGCGCGTGCAAAAAGCCGGCTGTGACGGCGTGATGCTGCACGCCTCGCACGGGTATCTCATCCAGCAGTTTTTCTCGCCCGTCACCAACCGCCGCACGGACGAGTACGGCGGTTCGCTCGAAAACCGTCTGCGCTTTATCCGCAACATCATCGCGGGCATCCGCGCGCAGTGCGGCCCCGACTTCCCGCTGGTGGTGCGCCTGACGGCGGACGAGTGCTATGAACGCCTGGGTCAACCCGGCAAGGGGTACGGCCTGGAAGAGGGCGTCGCCATCGCCAAGGCGTTGGAACAGTACGGCGTGGACACCATCGACGTCAGTTCCGCGGGGTATGACGCGTTCAACTACTGGCTGGAGCCGATGTCGTTTGAGCCCGGCTGGCGCAAACATATGGCGAAGGCCGTCAAAGAGGCGGTA
>CADBON010000150.1 GCA_902796315.1 Oscillospiraceae bacterium
AAATCCGAATTCTTTTACAATCTGCCCGAGGAACTGATCGCGCAAACGCCCATCGAGCCGCGCGACCACTCGCGCATGATGGTGCTGTCAAAAGACAGCGACGCGATCGAGCACCGGCACTTTTACGACGTGTGCGATTATCTGCGCCCCGGCGATTGCCTGATCGTCAACAATACGCGCGTCATCCCGGCGCGTATTTACGGAATCAAGGAAGAGACGGCTGCCACCGTCGAGTTTTTACTGCTGAAAGAGCGCGAACACGACGTGTGGGAATGCCTCGCGGGACCCGGCAAACGGGCCAAAGAGGGCACGCGATTCGTCTTTGGCGACGGCCTGTTGAAAGGGGAGGTAACAGCGGTTCTGGAAGACGGCAACCGCGTCGTGCGCTTCACCTATGCGCCGGGCGAAACGCTGTTTTCCATCCTCGATCAGATCGGGCAAATGCCGCTGCCGCCGTATATCCGCAAAAAGCTGGAAGATAAAGAGCGCTATCAGACCGTTTATTCGAAGCAACTCGGCTCTGCCGCAGCGCCGACGGCGGGTCTTCACTTCACGAAAGATCTGCTGCAAAAGGTGAAGGATATGGGCGTCGAGATCGGCGTTGTGACGCTCGACGTCGGCCTGGGCACCTTCCGGCCCGTCAAAGCCGAGCGGGTGGAGGATCACCATATGCACGCCGAACACTATCACTGCCCGCAGGAAACGGCAGACCTGATCAACCGCACCAAGGCCGCGGGCGGGCGCGTGATCGCCGTTGGCACAACAAGTTGCCGCACGCTGGAATCGGTCATGAAATACCGCGGTGAAATGACGGAGGACGACCGCGTCACCGACATCTTTATTTATCCCGGCTATCAATTTCAATGCATCGACGGCCTAATCACGAACTTTCATCTGCCCGAAAGCACGCTGATCATGCTTGTTTCCGCCTTTTACGGCTATGAAAAGACCATGCACGCCTATGAGGTAGCCGTTGCCGAAAAATACCGCTTTTTCTCGTTCGGCGATTGTATGTTTATTGCGTAAAGGAGAGCGTATGTTTCACGTTATCAAAACCGAAGGACGGGCACGGCGCGGCGAACTGCAAACCGTGCACGGCACCGTGCAGACCCCCGCGTTTCAGAACGTGGCGACCTGCGGCGCGATTAAGGGCGCCGTGTCCGCTCACGATCTGCGGGATCTACACACCCAAGTCATGCTGTGCAACACCTATCATTTGCACGTGCGGCCCGGCGATGAACTGGTGCACGATCTCGGCGGGCTTCACAAATTCACCGGCTGGAACGGCCCCATTCTGACCGACAGCGGCGGATTTCAGGTATTTTCGCTTGCCGGTCTTCGCAAGATCAAAGAGGAGGGCGTGACCTTTCACTCGCACGTCGACGGGCGCGTGATCTTCATGGGGCCCGAGGAGAGCATGCGCATCCAGTCAAACCTCGGCTCGACGATCGCCATGGCGTTTGACGAGTGCGTGAAAAACCCCGCCGAATATCCATACGCAAGAGAAAGTGTGGAGCGAACGACCCGTTGGCTGAAACGCTGCAAAGACGAAATGGAGCGGCTTCGGCAGTTGCCGACGACGATCAACCCGCAGCAGATGCTGTTCGGCATCAATCAGGGCGCGACGTTTGACGATTTACGGATGGAACACATGAAGGAGATCTCCGAACTTGACCTTGACGGTTACGCGATCGGCGGTCTGGCGGTAGGGGAGCCGACGGAAGTGATGTATCACGTTCTCGATGTCACGCTGCCCTTTGCGCCGCAAGATAAGATCCGCTACCTGATGGGCGTCGGCACGCCCGGCAATATCCTTGAGGGCGTTTGGCGCGGGATCGACCTGTTTGACTGCGTTATGCCCAGCCGCAACGCACGGCACGGCCATCTGTTCACGCACGACGGCGTGCTCAACCTGAACAACGCCAAATATACGCGCGACGAACTGCCGATCGATCCGGCGTGCGATTGCCCGGTGTGCAGGAGATACAGCCGCGCCTATCTGCACCATCTGTTCAAAGCGGGCGAGATGCTGGCCATGCGGCTGTGCGTCATTCACAACCTGTATTTCTATAATACGCTGATGGAGCAAATCCGTTCCGCTTTGGATGAAGGCCGCTACGAACAGTTTTGCCGTGAGAACGCAGAAAGACTGGATACAAGAATATAAGATTTTTGAAAAAACACTTGTATATTGACTGCGTTCAATGTATAATAACAAAGATCTATTTTAACGGAGGAAAAATCTATGTTTAACACTCTCGCCATTCTTCTGAGCAACACCACCACCGGCACCGGCCTCGGCGGTAAGCAGGGCAGCCCCGTCATGACCATCGTCATGTTCGGTGCGATTTTCGTTGCGATGTACTTCCTGATGATCCGCCCGCAGAAGAAGAAACAAAAAGAAGAACAGAACCTGCGCGATTCCATCCAGATCGGTGATGAGATCACCACCATCGGCGGCATTATGGGCCGCGTGATCACCGTCAAGGACGACAGCATCGTGCTGGAAACGGGCGCCGACCGCGTTAAAATGAAATTCACCCGCTGGGCCATTCAGACCAACGACACTGCCAACGCCCGTATGGAGGCCGAAAAGAAGGCCGCCGAAGACGCCAAGAAAGCCAAATCCGAACAGGCCGCCATCGACAAGGCCGTGGGCGGAAAAGGCAAGCGCACCAAACGCGTTGAGAATAAGGGTTCGGTCGAAGAACTGAAGGCCGAAGAAGAAGCCGCTGCCGAACAGAACGAAACCGAAGAGTAAGTTCTATAAAAACCAACCTCCGCATACCTTTTAACAAAAGGAATGCGGAGGTTTTTTTATGCCCTCTCAAAAGCACAGCGCAAAAAAGTCAAAACGGAACGTTTCCAAAACGACCGACAAACTGTTCCCGCCGCTGTACGGCTACTTACTGTTCGGCGCACTGCTGACGGGGGTGGCGCTTTACTGTTACCAAACCGGCTCTGTCGACACGTTTTCACGGATCATAGGGTACCTTGCCGTAGCCGCGGGCGCTTTTCTTTGCGGCTTTTTGGCAAAGCGGCTGAACGGCGGGAAAGGCGCCGTGACGGGCCTCTTGTTCGGCGTGCCATACGCCGCGGCCGTCACCATAACGCTTGCCGTACTAAGCGGCAGCGCCGGGGTGGCGCTGTTGGCTGTGATACCTCTCTCGGTCGGCTTTGCGGCGCTCGGCGGTTTTGCCGCGGAAAAGCGGTGAGCCATGAAGAAAGGATTCTCAAAAAGCATCGTTCTGCGAAGACCAAAGCGACCGAAAATCACCGTTGACGTCAAACGCGTGTTGTGCCTGACGGCCGTTGTTATCGGGGTGATCGTCGGTTCCGCCATCATCAAAAGGGGAGACAAAAACACATTCGATACGCTGACGGCGCTGCTTTCAAGCGTTATGGAGTCGTATCACCGCCAAGGTTTTGCGGCCGGACTTTTTGCATCGTTCGCAGTTGGGTTTGCGCTGTTGGTGCTATGCCTTTTCTGCGGTATGTGCGCGCTGGGTGCGCCGGCGGTCGTCTGTGTACTGGCGGGGTACGGCGTCGGCGCGGGGATGCTCGGCGCGCTGCTGTGCGCCGGCTTTCACACAAAGGGGGTGGGCCTTTTCACGCTGGCGTTCATGCCGTACCTTGCCGTCACCGCCGCGGCGCTCGTTTACGCCGGCGGCGAGAGCATCGACCTGTCGCTGTCGCTGCTGGCGGGCCTTGCCGGGAAGCAGCAGGCGCTTCCGCAAAACAAAAAACTGCGGGAATTCGGCAAGCGGTACGCGGC
>CADBON010000151.1 GCA_902796315.1 Oscillospiraceae bacterium
CCATGGCCTTTTCGTCGTCAAAGAGCGCTTCGGCGAGCGATTTGGCAAGTTCGGTTTTGCCGACGCCCGTCGGGCCGAGGAACAGGAAGGAGCCGATAGGCCGTTTCGGGTCCTGGATGCCGGCGCGCGAGCGCAGGATGGCCTCGCTGACCTTGGTAACGCCCTCGTCCTGCCCGATGACGCGGCGGTGCAGAATGGCGTCGAGCCCCAGCAGTTTTTCGCGCTCGCTCTCAACGAGTTTGGCGACGGGGATGCCCGTCCAGCGCGAGACGATGCGGGCGATCTCATCCTCGGTGACCTTGTCGCGAAGCAGGGTGGTTTTGGTCTCGCCCTCGCCCGCGGCCTCGGCCGCCTCGAGTTCTTTTTTGAGGCCGGGCAGTTTGCCGTACTTGAGTTCCGCGGCTTTGGTGAGGTCGTACGCATTCTGCGCTTTGTCGATCTCGGCGTTGACGGCGTCGATCTCTTCGCGGATCTTCTGCACCTTGCCGATGGCGCTCTTTTCGCTCTCCCACTTGACTTTCATCTGGTTGAAGCGGTCGCGCAGGTCGCCGAGTTCGCGGCGAATGTCGGCAAGATGTTCCAGCGACAGTTTGTCGGTCTCTTTGCCGAGGGCGGCCTCCTCGATCTCAAGCTGCATGATTTTGTGCGAGATCTCGTCCAGTTCGGTGGGCATGGAGTTCATTTCGGTCTTGATGAGCGCGCACGCCTCGTCGACCAGGTCGATGGCCTTATCGGGCAGAAAACGGTCGGAGATATAGCGGTTGGAGAGAACGGCAGCGGAGATGAGCGCCGCGTCCTGGATCTTGACGCCGTGATAGATCTCGTAGCGTTCTTTCAAGCCGCGCAGAATGGCGACGGTATCTTCCACAGAGGGTTCCGGCACCATGACGGGCTGAAAGCGGCGCTCGAGCGCGGCGTCCTTTTCGATATACAAACGGTATTCGTTCAGCGTGGTGGCGCCGATGCAATGCAGTTCGCCGCGCGCCAGCAGGGGTTTTAAGAGGTTGCCGGCGTCCATCGCGCCGTCGGTTTTGCCGGCGCCGACGATCAGGTGCAGTTCGTCGATAAACAAAATGATCTTGCCGTTGCTCTTCTGTACCTCGTTCAGAACGGCCTTCAGGCGCTCTTCAAACTCGCCGCGGTACTTGGCGCCCGCGACCAGCGCGCCCATATCCAGCGAAAAGATGGACTTGTTTTTGAGGTTTTCGGGCACGTCCTCACGCACAATGCGCTGGGCAAGCCCCTCGGCGATGGCGGTCTTGCCGACGCCGGGCTCGCCGATGAGCACGGGGTTGTTTTTGGTCTTGCGCGAGAGGATGCGGATGACGTTGCGGATCTCATCGTCACGGCCGATGACGGGATCGAGTTTGCGCTCGCGCGCGAGCGCGACGAGGTCGCGGCCGTACTTTTTCAGCACGTCGTAAGTGCTTTCCGGATCCTCGGAATTGACGGTGGTGTTGCCGCGCACATCCTTCAGCGCGCGCAGAAAGGCGTCGCGGGTGACGCCGTACTTTTTGAACAGGCGCTTGACGTCCTCGTCGGGGTGCGCCAGGATGCCGAGAAACAGATGCTCGACCGAGACGTAACTGTCTTTCATATAGGCGGCCTGTTTTTCCGCCTCGCTCAAAGCGGCGTTGAGCCCGCCGGAGAGGTAGAGGTCGCCGCCGCTGACCTTGGGAAGCGCGGCGACGAGTTTTTCGGTTTCGGCGGTCAAAGAGGCGGCGTCGGGCGTGACGCTTGCCATCAGCCCGCCGATCAGTCCCTCGTCCTGCCGCAGCAGCGAAAGAAGCAGGTGCGCCTGCGTGAGTTCCTGATTGCCGTACTCGCCGGCAAGAGATTGGGCGTTTTGAATGGCCTCCATGCTTTTGCGGGTAAATTTTTCCAGATTCATACAGACAACTCCTTTCACAGTCGGATTGAATTCATAATACCCTGTTTGATTCTGACAATGAAAGTATACCCGCTGTCTGTTTCATTACTATGACTTATATGTTAACAGAGTGTTAACTTTAGCACTCTTGCGTTTTGAGTGCTAATATTCTGTTTCCACCCTCCCCTGCCGCGCGCATGAAAAATCGCCGGAGGCGAAAGCCGTCCGGCGGTCGGGATCGTGTGTGATTTCGGGCTTGCGAAGCGTCAGCTCGCGGGTTTGAACGTGACCTGCAAGGTGCCGTTGGAGGCGGGCATCACGATATCGCCCGTGGTGAGATCGCCCGTTGTCAGGGTATTGCCGCTCGCGTCGACGATCTTAATGGAATCCAATACATAGCCGGCGTTAGGCGTGGCAACGACGCGAATGACCTCGTTCTTGGCCATATAATCCAGGTTGGCCTTGCTGAAGACGGCGCCCGTGTTACCGGCGGCCGCGGCGTTGTAGGCCGTATACTTGCCGTTCGTGGCAGTGCCTTCGGTGAGGGTGTAGTGCGCATCCTCGGAAGCGGTATAGTTCGCAAACGAGAACTTCAACGGCGAAGAATAGCGAATGCCATTGACATTGCCGGCGCAATAATACTTGATATAGCCGGTAGAACCGATATAGGAACTCAGCCTCGAGAAGAAACTCACGGTCTTCATTCCCATGCCGCTCAGGATCTTATTGACAAAGGACAGCATAGATAACGCTTCGCTGCTGGAATACGAATAATACCGTTTGTTGGAACTGTCATACAGATTGAGTTTGTCGCCGGTAAACGTAGTGGTCTTGGAGACCTTGACGTATACGGCGTCAAGGTGGCCGACCAGCATCGTCTTTAAGCCGGTACCGCTCAATGCGGTCAGCACGCTGTCGCTGGAGTGTCCCGAAAGGACCGCCATGTGCAGAGCATCCATCGTGCCCTCACGTGTGCCGTAGCAATAGCCGGAAACGCTGGTGCTGTTGGTGATGATGTTCTTGCGCTGGCCGCGCACCGCACCCGCTGAATACATGAGCAGCGCTTCGCGCATAATGCGGACAGTCTCGGCATCCTGTTCGAACTTCACGGCAACGTTAACGCCGTTCACGGCGTAGGTTTTGGAGTTGACGGCGGCATTATTATCCCACAGCGTATCATCCGCGGGAAGGAAGCAGCCGATCACCCTCGTGGGAGAGGTATCGATCGTCTCTTGCGAAGAGGTCGCCGTATACTTGGTGAAGGTCGTGCGCGCCTGCAGTTTGGAAACGACGGTCGAGGACGTGACGCTTGCCCCGCCAATAGCGGCGCTTTCCGCCGTAGTCGCCCAGTTTTCAAAAGCAGCCGCGAGAGACGCATCGGAATTGTTGGCGTTTTTCACGCCGACCGTCACGGTTTTGGTCGCATTGTCGACCGTTACGGCATAATCGGCCGTCGCGGCGGGAGCGATAATCATAGAACCGCAGGTTTTGGAAACAGAGGTTCCGTCGCTGTTGGTGAAGGTGGCGCCGACGCGGTATACGCCTGCGGCACTCGGAGCAGTCGCACCGCCGTTATAGGTCACGGCAGGCGTAAAAGCGGCAAGTCCGCCGGTCAAACCGGTGAGCGCAGCCGTCTGCGCGGCGCCGGTATTGGCAAGCAAGGTATCGGCGTAGCCGACGCCGTCAAGCGAATAGATGGTGAAGGTGTTGCTCAGCTCGCCGACGTACTCGCTGTTCGCAGCGGCCGTCGCGGTGACCGTGCCGGTGCCGGCGGCAGTATTGCCGCTGTAGAACAGCGTATAGTCGCCAGCAGAAAGGGCAACGCCGTCTTCACTAACAGTCATCGCCGGGCAGTAGGCGGAACCGGTGGCCACGCCGTCAGCCGGGGTGGACGCTGTGCAAAGCGCCAGCGGCTTTTTCTGATTTTTCAAAAACTCCTCGTTGGAAACGGAGAGGTTGACGAACATCGAGAAGTCCATAACCTCGGTTTCATCGTCATCGTCGATGAGCGCGGCTTCCAATTGAGCCGCGGAAGCGCCGGTGCGGTGATGGTGCACGTAACGCTGGATCATCGTGGCGTCGAGGGCGTCGAGAACGCTGTCGCCGTTGATGTCGCCGTAGGTGACGAGGGTATAACTCTCGCCGGAGGAAACGGTCACGACGGTGCCGGTAGAAAGAACGCCGTTATCCGGGCTATAGGAAAGGGTTTTGCCCTCGGGCGCTTTCAACAGGCCGTCGCTGACCTTTGTGCCGACGGGGATACCGACCAAAAGGCCGTTCGTGTAATAGACGGGAACTTTGCCGTCCGCTCCCACGCGAAGCTGCAGCACGCAGTCGCCGTTGGCGGGAACGTACTCGGCGCTGCCCGCGCCGGCCGCAAGGACCGGAAGTCTTGCCTCAAGAACAGAGCCGTCACGGTTGGTGACGGCTCCCGTAAAATCTCTTGAAGCAGCGGAGACGACCGGAACTATTAAACTCAGAACCAGGCACAGCGCAAGCAGCAGGGATAACCCCTTGCGGCCGCGACCGCTTTCAAAAGAAGTGTTCATAGTATAACCTCAGCGAATGAATCAAAGATCAAAGATGTCGAGATTGACAACGACCTCTTCGTAGGCACTGTGGCTGCCGATGGCGGCGGTGCCGGCAAGCTTGACGGTGTAGGTGCCGTCGCCGTTGCTGTAAGCGCTGATGGAGGAATCAAGAACGTCGGCGGACAGCAGGTTGGCAACCGCTTCGACAAGCGCGCCGACCTTGTTGTTGATGGTGCTGTCATAGTCGAACGAAGCACCGGACAGACCGACATACTTCACACCGTTGACGTCGGTGATGGAGGTGTTGCTGATCTTGCCGAGGACCTTGTTGATGAGGCCTTCGACCTGGCCGACAATGTTGCAGAGTTTTTCAATGTCGGCAGCATAGGTGGCGCTGAGATCGGACGCTTCGGCGCAGGAGAGCAGGCCGAGAGCATCATAAACCGTCAGGTCGTTGAAATTCGCATAGGCTTCCTGAACGTTCTTGGTGTTGGACAGAACGCCGATGGCCTTGTTCACGACGGCGGCGGGCATCTTGACATTGACGGTGGTGACGTCGCCTTCGTTGGAGAAGCCGATATAAGCGGCGAGCTTGGCGGCGATGGCTTTGACCTTATCGAACTTTTCGCCGGTGAAGACGAGCTCAAGGGTGAAGTCCTCGGTGCCGTTCTCGGTAACAAAACTGCCGGTGTAGGAGCGGACCGGAACGCCGGCGGTGGCGTTGGCAAGGTCGGTCATGCAGCCGGTGGCGGCGTTGAGCAGAAGGGCCTTGACGTTCGGATAGTTGATCACGCCGTTGGCGGCAAGTTCATAAGCGCCGACCGTGATGGTACGGGCGTCATAATTCTCGTGGAAGTGGGCCTTCAGATTGCCGAGGAAACCGTCCAGAGCGCTCTCGTTGATGGAGAGGCCGGCGCCGGCAAGAGCGTCGACGTTGATGGTGGCGGTGACCTTTTCGCCGGCGGAGTTGTCAAACGCGACGGTGGCGAAATCGGCAAGGTTGAGGTTGTCGATGATATCCTGCGCCCAAGCGGAAGTTTTCTCAAGGACGCTGGTGATCTTGAAGGTGGTGGTGTAGGTGCCGGAGAAGAGGCCGATGCCGGTATAGGTGGCGGTGGCTTCACCGGTTTCTTCGTTATGCGTGTATTCTACGGTGTAATCCTCACCCTCAACAAGATCCATACCGCTGAAGTTCGGGGTAACGTCGGGCACAACAGCGCCGCCGTCAAACTCCTGCTCGGGGATAACGGCATCAACAGCGTTGGCATCGGCATAGTCGCCGCGATGCTGATCGACAGCACCCTCGTACTTGCCGGTTTCCGCATTAACGGCAGAATCAATGGAGCCGTTGACGGCCGCAGCGTAGTCCTGCTCATCCAGAACGCCGTCTTTAACGACGTCGGCAGCCATCTGCAGAGCGCCGAGAGTCATCTCGGCATCTTCGGCCG
>CADBON010000152.1 GCA_902796315.1 Oscillospiraceae bacterium
CGTTCAGCCAAAACGAATTGAAATGAGGGGTATCTATTTTTATTGAGTCCGAACTGCACACCGTTCACCCCTCTGCGACGGAAACCGGGCGCGAGATGCGTTCCTACCTCTTTCTCGAGGAGCACGGCGTGCCCTATACGCGCGTTTCGCACGACGAGGCCGCAACGATCGAAATGTGCAAAGACGTCGAGAAAGTGCTCGGCGCTAAAATCTGTAAAAACCTGCTGCTCTGCAACCGTCAGCAGACCGACTTTTATCTGCTGCTGATGCCCGGCGACCTGCCGTTCAAGACCAAACTGCTGTCGGCGCAGATCGGCTCGGCGCGCCTCTCGTTCGCAAGCGGCGAACAGATGTGGGAACTGCTTGGCGTCAAACCCGGCTCGCTGACCGTGCTCGCGCTGTTGAATGACCCCGACAAGCGGGTGCGCTTGCTCATTGAAAAGCATTTATTGGATGCGGAATGGTTTGCCTGCCATCCCTGCGTGAATACCGCCACCGTCAAATTCCGCACGGCGGATCTGTTTGAAAAACTCCTGCCCGCTCTCGGCAGGGACTACACCACGGTCGATTTGGAGGAACCCCTTGAGAATTAAAGCCGCCGTTTTCGATATGGACGGCACGATTTTAGACACGCTGGCGGATCTTCACGCCTGCATCAATTATGCCCTGCGTAAAAACGGCTTTGCGGAGCGCACGCTCGACGAGGTGCGCCGCTTCGTGGGCAACGGCCTGCGCCGCCTGGCGGAACGCGCCGTTCCCGCCGATGCCGATCCCGCCGCCGTCGACGCCGTTTTTGCCGATCTGAAGGCCCGCTACGCCTTGCACGCGCAGGATCATACCAAACCTTACGACGGCGTCATTCCGCTGCTGCTCACGCTGCGCGGCGCCGGGGTCAAAACGGCCGTCGTTTCCAATAAGGTCGACAGCGCCGTGGCGGAACTCACGGCCGCCTTTTTCCCGGGTCTGTTTGACGTCAGCGTCGGCGAGCGCCCCGGTCAGCGGCTCAAACCTGCGCCGGACGCCGTGTTTGCCGCCCTGCACGCACTGGGCGTGGCGAAAGAAGACGCCGTGTATATCGGCGATTCCGAAGTGGACCTCGCCACCGCCCGAAACGCCGGCCTGCCGTGCATTTCGGTGACGTGGGGCTTTCGCAGCCGCGAGGCGCTTCAGGCGCTCTCACCCGATCGGCTTGTCGATACCCCGGCCGAACTGACGGCTGTATTATCCGAAAACTAACCGGTTTACCGGTTTTAGAAAGGGAGATTGTTTTGAACGACGTAAAAGCACTTTACGAGCTTTGGAGAACCAAAGCGACCCTCGATCCCGATTTGATTGCGGAACTCGATTCCGTCGCCGGTAACGACGACGAGATTTCCGACCGCTTTTATAAGAGTCTGGAATTCGGCACCGGCGGTCTGCGCGGCGTGATCGGCGCCGGCACCAACCGTATGAACGTCTACACCGTCGGTCAGGCCACGCAGGGCCTTGCCGACTATCTGAACGAGGCGTTCGACGAGCCCAGCGTTGCCATCGCTTACGACAGCCGCATCAAGTCCGACGTCTTTGCGAAAGAAGCGGCGGGCGTGCTGGCCGCCAACGGCGTCAAGGTCTATATTTACCCCGAACTGATGCCCACGCCCATGCTCTCGTTCGCCGTGCGCCGTCTGCACTGCTCGTCCGGCATCGTTATCACCGCCAGCCATAACCCCTCCAAATACAACGGCTACAAGTGCTATGACTACCGCGGCTATCAGATGACCGACGAGGCCGCCGCCCGTACGTACGAGTATATGAAAAAAGTTGACGTCTTTACGGGCATCAAGCGGATGAGTTTTGACGAAGCGCTTGCAAACGACGCCGTCGATTTCATCGAGGATTGGGTCAAAGACGAGTTTACCGAGGCCGTGCTGTCCAAATCGCTCAACCGCGACGCCGTGGCCGCCTCCGGCATCAAACTGCTGTATACGCCCCTCAACGGCACCGGCAACAAGCCCGTGCGCCGCACGCTGATCAAACTCGGCGTCAAAGATCTGCGCGTCGTGCCCTCGCAGGAGCACCCGGACGGCAATTTCCCGACCTGCCCGTATCCCAACCCCGAGATCCGCCAGGTGTTCGAGCAGGGGCTTGCCATGACCGACGAGTTCCCCGCCGACCTGATGATCGCCACCGATCCCGACTGCGACCGCGTCGGTATCGCTGTTCGTGACGGCGGCGAATATAAGCTGATGACGGGCAACGAGGTCGGCGCCATGCTGACCGAGTACCTGCTTTCCACGTTAAGCGAGCGCGGCGCTTTGCCGAAAAATCCCGTTATCTTCAAAACCATTGTCACCACGCCGCTCGTTACCGCCATCTGCCGTGAATACGGCGCCGAGATGCACGACCTGCTGACCGGCTTCAAATACATCGGCGAGGGCATTACCGAGCTTGAAGAAAAGGGCGAGGCCGACCGCTTTATCCTCGGCTTTGAAGAAAGTTACGGCTACCTCTGCGGCACGCACGTCCGCGACAAGGACGCTGTCGTCGGCGCCATGCTCATCACCGAAATGGCGGCCGTCTACAAACAGCGCGGCATGACCTTGTGGCAGTTTATGCAGTCGCTGTACGAGAAGTACGGCTTCTATCTCAATCGGCTTGACAATTTCGCCTTTGAGGGCGAGAGCGGAATGGAAACCATGGCCGCCATGATGGAACAGCTGCGCAGTGAGCCGCCCGCAGAGATCAACGGCAGCCGCGTCGTCTGGACGGGCGATTACCGCAGCGGCGTCACCACCGACGGCGAAACCGGCCTGCCGAAGTCCAACGTCCTTTCCTATCGCTGTGAGAACGGCGACAGCGTGATCGTCCGGCCGTCCGGCACCGAACCGAAAATCAAGGTGTACATCACGGCCAAGGCCGAAACCAGAGAGCAGGCAAACCAAGAACTTGTTGCCGTATCCGGCAGCATGAAACAACTGTTGGGGATAAAAGAATGAGAAATTCCAAAAAATTCATCCGCGTCGTTGCCATCGTGCTGGCCGCCCTGATGGCGCTCAGCGTGCTGTCCGTCGTCATCTCCGTCGTGACGCATTGATGCGCAACCGTAAAACGGCCGACCGAAACGGGTTTCGTTTCGGTCGGTTTGTCGTTTACGGGGTGCCGTCAGCCGCGGCAGCCGCAGCCACAGCCGCAGCCCTGGTTGTCGTTATCGGTGAAAAGGATGATAACGAGGACGATGATGACGATCCAAAGCAGCGTGTTGTTGTTATTGAAGATGCTCATTTGCGTTCCTCCTTTCACTGCATTGTATGCCTCCCGCATTTTTTTGTGACGGTCTGCATAGATTCCCTTACAAGGTGCAGACTATTAACAGAAAACAGCGGAAGGAGGGGTACCGTGGCGTTTGATTACGATGCGTTCAAAAAGCGCGACCCGGCCGAGTTCGCCGACGCCGAAGCCGGTTACGACGGCTTTGATGCCGACGCGGACGGCGAAGAGGGGACAGACGAGGGTGACGGCGGCATCTTCGGCGACTGAATACGGTTATGAGGCGGCACACGGCTTCTCGTGTGCCGTCTGTCATTATTGACAAAATTTCGCCGCACGGGGGCTGTTTTCTCTATGCCCGCTCGCGCGGATTTCGGTTGACGGGGAGGGGGCGGCCGTGTTACAATAATACTGTCAAAATACAATATACATTTTCTGTAACTGACGGACAACGTGGAGCACCACAGGGGAGCAGAAAATGCCTTTGCCGACCGTCTGGGCGCCTTTTCCTGACCACAGGCAAAGTGCGCTCTTTTTTCTTTTTCGGAAGGAGGAACCGGTATGAAAAAAGTCGGAATCATCATGGGCAGCGACAGCGATCTGCCCGTCGTCACCAAAGCGGTCAACGTGCTCAAAGAACTGGGCGTACCCTATGAGGTGCACATTTTCTCGGCGCACCGCACGCCCGGCGAAGCGGCCGCCTATGCAGCCAACGCGGCGGACAGCGGCTTCGGTGTTCTCATCGGCGTCGCAGGGATGGCGGCCCACCTCGCGGGGGCTCTCGCGGCGCAAACGGTATTGCCCGTCATCGGCATACCCTGCAAATCATCTGTTTTAGACGGCATGGACGCTCTTCTGTCTACGGTACAAATGCCTTCGGGGGTTCCCGTTGCGACCGTAGCGATCGACTCAGGCGCCAATGCCGCTTTACTTTCTGCCGAAATTCTCGCTCTCGGCGAGCCGGAACTCGCCCAAAAACTACGTGAACGTCGTCGATCCGACGCGGACAAGGTCCGCGCGAAAGACGCCGACATAGCCGCACAACTGTAAGGAGGACACTGTCATGGAAAAACGCGAACAACTCTACGAAGGCAAGGCCAAAAAAGTTTACGCCACCGACGACCCGAACCTGGTCATCGTCTCGTACAAAGACGACGCGACCGCGCTGGACGGGCTGAAAAAGGGTACGATCGCCGGCAAGGGCGTCGTCAACAACCGTATGTCCAACTTCCTGATGCAGCTGCTTGAAAAGAACGGCGTCAAGACCCATTTTGTCGAAGAACTCAGCGACCGCGAGACCGTCGTCAAAAAGGTTTCCATCGTGCCGCTCGAGGTCATCATCCGCAACGTTTCCGCCGGTCATTTTGCCCAGCGCTACGGTGTGGAGGAGGGCATCGTTTTCGACGAGCCGACCATCGAGTTTTCCTATAAGAACGACGACCTGCACGATCCGCTGCTCAACGCCTATCATGCGCTGGCGCTCAAACTCGCCACCCGCGAAGAGATCGAAGAGATCAAGTCGATGGCCTTCCGCGTCAACGACGTGCTTAAGGCGTTTTTTAAGAGTCTGAACGTCAACCTCATCGACTTCAAACTCGAGTTCGGCCGCACGGCTGACGGCACCATCATTCTGGCGGACGAGATCTCGCCCGATACGTGCCGCTTCTGGGACGCCTCCACGGGCGAAAAACTCGATAAGGACCGCTTCCGCCGCGATATGGGCGGGGTAGAGGACGCTTATAAAGAAATGATGAGCCGCGTGTTCGGCAACTGACGGAGGACAATCATGGGCGGTTTTTTCGGTATCGCATCCAACCGGGACTGTTTGACGGAGGTCTTTTTCGGCACCGACTATCATTCCCATCTCGGCACGCACAGCGGCGGTCTTGCGGCGTATGCCGCGGACGTCGGCCTGCAGCGCAAGATCCACCATATCGGCAACTCGCCGTTCCGTACCAAATTTGAACACATTTTCGATGAGATGCACGGCACGTCCGCCATCGGCTGCATCAACGACACCTGCCCCCAGCCGCTGCTGATCCGCTCCAACCTCGGGGCGTACGCTATCTGCGTGACGGGCGTCGTCAACAACAAAAAAGCGCTGATCGATCAGTATCTCTCCTTCAGCGGCGGCCACTTCGACGCCATGACGGGCGGCGAGGTCAACGTGACCGAACTGGTCGCGGCGCTCATCAACCAAAAAAGCAATTTCACCGAGGGCATCCGTTTCGCGCAAAAATCCGTGGAAGGCACCGCCTCCATCCTCATTCTGCGCGACGACGGCGCGCTGATCGCCGCCCGCGACCGCTACGGCAGACTGCCGATGGAGATCGGCAAAAAAGAGGGCGCCTACGCCGTTTCGTTTGAATCGTTCGCCCTCGAAAAACTCGGCTTCGAGCCCGTGTGCGACCTCGGCCCCGGCGAGATCGCCGAACTGACGCCCGACGGCATGCGCCGTTTGGCGCCTCCCGGCGATACCAAACGCGTCTGCTCGTTCCTGTGGAGCTATTACGGCTACCCGACCTCGACCTACGAGGGCAAGAACGTCGAGGTCATGCGCTACCGCAACGGCCGTCTGCTGGCCGCCTGCGACCGCGCGGAGGGCAAGTATGACGAGATCGACTACGTCGGCGGCGTGCCCGACAGCGGCACCCCGCACGCCATCGGCTACTCCAACGAGAGCGGTCGTCCCTTTGCCCGCGCTTTTATCAAATACACGCCGACTTGGTCGCGCAGCTTCATGCCCACCAAACAGACCGAACGCGACGAGATCGCCAAGATGAAGCAGATCCCCGTCAAGGAACTGATCGTGGGCAAAAACCTGCTGTTCGTCGACGACAGCATCGTGCGCGGCACCCAGCTCCGCGAGACGGTCGAGTTCTTATATGCCAGCGGCGCCAAGTCCGTGCATATGCGTTCCGCCTGCCCGCCGATCATGTACGGCTGCAAGTTCCTCAACTTCTCGCGCGCCACCGGCGACCATGAACTGATTGCCCGCCGCGTGATCATGGACCTTGAGGGCGAGGAGGGATTCAATCACCTCGACGAATACGCCGACGGCACAACCGAACGCGGCCGCCGTCTGCGCAGTGCCATTTGCGAGCGCTTCCATTTCGCTTCGCTGGAGTTCCAAAGTCTGGAAAACGTCATTGACGCCATCGGCCTTGAACCCTGCGAACTGTGTACCTACTGCTGGAACGGAAAGGAGTAATCCCCATGTCCGAACTCTCTCATTCCGAGGCCTACGCTGCCTCCGGTGTGGATATTACCGCCGGTTACAAGGCGGTTCAATTGATGAAAGAGCATATCGCCCGCACCGCCAACGGCGGTGAACTGTCTGGCGTCGGCGGTTTCGGCGGCCTGTTCCGTCCCGATCTCGCCGGTATGCGCGAACCTGTCCTCGTCAGCGGCACCGACGGCGTCGGCACCAAACTCAAGCTGGCGTTTCTGCTGAACCGCCACGATACGGTCGGCGTCGACTGCGTGGCTATGTGCGTCAATGACGTCATCTGCTGCGGCGCGCGTCCGCTCTTTTTCCTCGATTATATCGCCTGCGGCAAAAACGTGCCCGAGCGGATCGCCGACATCGTCAAGGGCGTGTGCGACGGCTGTGTGCAGGCGGGCGCTTCGCTCATCGGCGGCGAAACGGCGGAAATGCCCGGTTTCTATCCCGAGGATGAATACGACCTGGCGGGCTTCGCCGTCGGCATCGTCGATAAAGAGAAGATCATCGACAATTCCGCCATCACCGAGGGCGACGTGCTGATCGCCCTGCCGTCCTCCGGCGTACATTCCAACGGCTTTTCGCTCGTCCGCAAGATCCTGACCGACACCGGCGCCGATCTGAACGCGCCCGTGGCGGCCTTCGGCGGCAAAACGCTCGGCGAAACGCTGCTTGCGCCGACAAAGATCTACGTCAAACCCGTGCTCGCGCTGATGGACAAGATCACCGTAAAGGGCCTGTCGCACATCACGGGCGGCGGGTTTTACGAGAATATTCCGCGCAGTATTCCCGACGGTCTGTGCGCCGCCGTGGAAAAGGCCGCGGTCAAAACGCCCCCCGTCTTTGCGTGGATCGCCGAAAACGGCGGCGTCAGCGAGCGGGATATGTTCAATACCTACAACATGGGCGTCGGTATGTGCCTGACCGTCGCCGCGGCGGACGCCGACCTTGCGCTGTCCGTTTTGCGTGAAAACGGTGAGGACGCGTACGTGATCGGCCGCGTCGAGCGCGGGGAGGAAAAGGTGCGCCTATGGTAAATCAAGTCCGCGTCGCCGTACTCGTCTCCGGCGGCGGCACCAATTTACAGGCCATTATCGACGCGCGTGACGCGGGGCAGTTGCCCGCCGCGGAGTTGGCGCTCGTCGTTTCCAGCCGGCCCGACGCTTTCGCGCTGGAACGCGCCTGCCGCGCGGGGATCCCCGCCGCGGTCGCCGACCGCAAGGCGCTTGGCGATCAGGCGGCGTTTGAACAGACGCTGCTTTCTCTTTTGCAGGAGCAGGGGATCGAGGTGATCGTGCTCGCCGGCTTTATGACCATTTTGAGCGAGGACTTCGTGCGTCGCTACCCGCGCCGCATTCTGAACGTCCACCCGTCGCTGATCCCGTCCTTTTGCGGCGCCGGCTATTACGGGCTGAAAGTGCATGAGGCGGCTCTCTCGCGCGGCGTCAAGGTAACGGGCGCGACGGTCCACTTCGTCAACGAGATCCCCGACGGCGGCGAGATCATCGCCCAAAAGGCCGTCGCTATCGAACCGGGCGACACGCCCGAGATTTTGCAAAAACGCGTCATGCAGCAGGCCGAGTGGGTCTTGCTGCCGCAGGCGGTCCAGACCGTCTGCCGCGAAATCCAACAACAGCGGGAGGAAACACCATGAACGGCTACGCCATCCATTCCATCGACGCTCTGATCCAGGGCAACCCGTACGTCGGCAGGGGCATCGTCCTCGGCGTGACGGCAGACGGCACAAAGGCCTGCGCCGCCTATTTCATTATGGGCCGCAGCGAAAACAGCCGCAACCGCGTTTTTTACGAGAATGCGGACGGCGAGGTCTACACCCGCGCGTTTGACGAAAGCAAGGTCGAGGATCCGAGCCTGATCATCTACGCCGCTTTGCGCCGCTATGAGAACAACCTCATCGTCACCAACGGCGACCAGACCGACACGGTGTACGACGGCCTCGCGGCGGGCAAGACCTTTTCGGCGGCGCTCGAAAGCCGCTGCTTTGAGCCCGACGCGCCGAACTTCACCCCCCGCATCTCCGGCCTATTGACGTTTGCGGACGGCTCTTGCTCGTATCAAATGAGCATTTTGAAAAGCATTGACGCGACCGGCAGCGCGTGCACGCGCCAGACTTTCGCCTATCCGGCGACGCCCGGTCTCGGTCATTTCCTGCACACCTACGTCACCGACGGCAACCCGCTCCCGTCCTTCGAGGGCGAGCCCGAGCGTGTCGCGATCCCGAACGACGTGGACGCTTTCGCCGGCGCGCTGTGGAATGCGCTGGACGCGAACAACAAGATCTCGCTGTACGTCTGCTATACCGACCTCGCCACGGGCGAAGTCGAAAAGCGGCTGTTCAATAAGAATGCGGAGGGAACGAAATGAAAGAACTGGAACTGAAATACGGCTGCAACCCCAATCAAAAGCCCGCGAAACTCTTTATGGAAAACGGCGACGACCTGCCGATCCAAGTACTGAACGGCCGCCCCGGTTACATCAATTTTTTGGACGCGTTCAACTCCTGGCAACTGGTGCGCGAACTGAAAGCCGCGCTGAATTGCCCCGCGGCGACCTCGTTCAAGCACGTCAGCCCCACGTCGGCCGCCGTCGGCCTGCCGCTGCCCGAAAAGTTGAAAAAGGCCTGCTTCGTCGACGACGTCGAGGGGCTTGACGATTCGCCCCTTGCCTGCGCCTATGCCCGCGCCCGCGGCACCGACCGTATGTCCTCGTTCGGCGATTGGGTCGCCTTGTCGGACGTCTGCGACGTTACCACCGCAAACATTCTCAAGCGCGAGGTCAGCGACGGCGTGATCGCCCCCGGCTACGAACCCGCGGCGCTCGAGATCCTGAAAAGCAAGCGCAAAGGCACGTATAACATCGTGCAGATCGATCCCGACTACGTTCCCGCCGAGCGCGAGAAAAAGCAGGTTTTCGGTGTCACTTTCGAACAGGGCCGCAACAATTTCAAGATCGACAAAGACCTGCTGCGCAACGTCGTGACGCGCAATAAAAAGATTTTGCCCGAGGCGGAGCGCGATCTGATCATCGCGCTGATCACCCTCAAATATACCCAGTCCAACTCCGTCTGCTACGCCTACGGCGGGCAGGCGATCGGCGTCGGCGCCGGCCAGCAGAGCCGTATCCATTGCACCCGTTTGGCGGGTACGAAGGCCGACACCTGGCTGCTGCGGCAGAGCGAAAAGGTGCTCGCTCTCCCGTTCCGCCCCGACCTCGGCCGTCCCGACCGCGACAACGTCATTGACGGGTATATCAATCATAATGAAGAAGACGTCTGCGCCGAAGGCAACTGGCAGAAATACTTCACCGAGCGTCCCGCGCCCTTCACGCTTGACGAACAGCGCGCCTATCTCGATGAAATCACCGGGATTTCCCTCGGCTCCGATGCGTTCTTCCCGTTCGGCGACAACATCGAGCGCGCGCACCGCAGCGGCGTTTCCTATATCGCCCAGCCGGGCGGCTCCATTCGTGACGACCAGGTCATCGAGACCTGCGACCGCTACGGCATCGCCATGGCCTTTACGGGTATGCGCCTGTTCCATCATTAACGGGGGAGAGTATACGTGAAAATTCTCGTAGTCGGCAGCGGCGGCCGCGAACACGCCGTCATTAAAAAACTGAAAGAGAATCCGGCGGTCGAAACCGTTTACGCCCTGCCCGGCAACGGCGGAATCGCCCGCGACGCCGTCTGTGCGGACGTCGCCGCAACGGACGTTGACGGCGTTGTCGCCTTCGCGAAGGCGCACGCTGTCGATTACGCCGTCGTCACACCCGACGACCCGCTCGTTCTCGGCGAGGTCGACGCCTTTGAGGCCGCCGGCGTGCCCTGTTTCGGCCCGCGCAAAAACGCCGCCGTTATCGAGGGCAGCAAGGTTTTTGCCAAGGACTTTATGAAAAAATACGGCATCCCCACCGCCGCTTACGAGGTGTTTGACGATGCCGACGCCGCGCTTCGCTATCTCGATACCGCGCCCATCCCCACCGTCGTCAAGGCCGACGGGCTGGCGCTCGGCAAGGGCGTGACCGTTGCGATGACCCGTGACGAAGCCCGTGACGCCGTGCGTTCGGCCATGCTGGATAAAAAGTTCGGCGAAAGCGGCGCCAAGATCGTCATCGAAGAGTATTTGACCGGCCCCGAAGTTTCGGTGTTGAGTTTCACCGACGGCGAGACCGTCGTCCCTATGGTCTCGTCGATGGATCATAAACGCGCCTTTGACGGTGACGAAGGCCCCAACACGGGCGGTATGGGTACCGTCGCCCCTAACCCGTACTATACCGACGAGATCGCCCGCACGTGCATGCAGACCATCTTTTTGCCCACCGTCCGCGGTATGGCGGCCGAGGGGCGCCCCTTCAAGGGCTGCCTCTACTTCGGGCTGATGCTGACCCCGCAGGGGCCGAAGGTCATCGAGTACAACTGCCGCTTTGGCGATCCCGAGACCCAGGTCGTTTTGCCGCTTCTCGAAAGCGATTTGCTTACCGTGATGCAGGCCGTCACGAACGGCACGCTTGCCGACTGCCCCGTCGTGTTCCGCGACGGCTCTGCCGCCTGCGTCATCATGGCGTCAAAGGGCTATCCCGTTTCGTATGAAAAGGGCTTTGCCATCACCATTCCCGAGGGGCTGGATGCCACCGTCTACGTCGCGGGCGCCAAAGAGCAGGGGGGCGAACTCCTGACAAACGGCGGCCGCGTACTCGGCGTCACCGCCACGGCGGACACGCTGCGCGCCGCGCTCGATAAGGCGTACGCCGCCGTCGGCGCCATTCATTTTGACAACGCCTATTACCGCCGCGACATCGGCGAACGGGCCCTGCGAGCCAAGGAGGTATGACCGTGGTTACCCGTATTTTTGTAGAAAAAAAGCCGGAACTCGCGCACGAGGCGCACGCCCTTCTCAGCGACGCCCGCAGTTTTCTCGGCGTGTCTGCGCTTGAAAACGTGCGCATTCTCAACCGGTATGATACCGAGGGGATGACGCCCGAGCTGTTCGATA
This sequence comes from Oscillospiraceae bacterium, assembly GCA_902796315.1. Classification (GTDB taxonomy): domain Bacteria; phylum Bacillota; class Clostridia; order Oscillospirales; family Acutalibacteraceae; genus DTU089. The sequence goes on from CADBON010000152.1 coordinate 11,482, forward strand.
CCGCCGTCAAGACCGTCTTTTCGGAGCCGGCGACCGACCTTGTCACCGACGCGCCCGAATTGAGCGGCGCCACGGTCTTTGCCGTGGAGTATTTGCCCGGCCAGTTCGACCAGCGCGCCGATTCCGCCGCCCAGTGTATCCAGATCCTCTCCAGGGGCGAGCGCCCGCTTGTGCGTTCGGCAAAGGTCTACGCCCTTTACGGAGCCCTTTCCGAAGCCGACGTCGCCGAAATCAAAAAGTACGTCATCAACCCCGTTGAGGCGCGTGAAGCGGCGCTGACCCTGCCCGACACCCTGCGCACGCCCTACGAGCCGGCGGCGCCCGTCAAAACCATCACGGGCTTTGTTTCTTATACCGATGAGGAACTGGCCGCCACCGTCCGCGACATGGGCCTTGCCATGGACCGCGACGACCTCGCGTTCTGCCGCGACTATTTCCGTTCCGAGCACCGCGATCCCACCGTCACCGAACTGCGTATGATCGACACCTACTGGTCCGACCATTGCCGCCACACGACATTTTTGACACAGATCGACGGCGTGCAGTTTGAAGACGGCCTGCTGCAGAGGGCGTATGACGACTATATCGCCGCCCGTCAAAAACTCGGCCGCACCAAGCCGGTGTGCCTGATGGATATCGCCACCATCGGCGTCAAGGTGCTCAAGAGCGAGGGCAAACTTGACAAACTCGACGAGAGTGAAGAGATCAACGCCTGCACCGTCAAAATGGACGTCACCGTCGACGGCAAGACCGAGCCGTGGCTTCTGCTGTTCAAGAATGAAACGCACAACCACCCGACCGAGATCGAGCCCTTCGGCGGAGCCGCCACCTGCATCGGCGGCGCCATCCGCGATCCGCTCTCCGGCCGCGCCTACGTCTACGGCGCCATGCGCGTGACCGGCGCCGCGGACCCCACCGCGCCCGTCAGTCAGACCATTCCCGGCAAACTGCCCCAGCGCAAACTTGTCACCACCGCCGCCAACGGCTATTCCTCTTACGGCAACCAGATCGGCCTTGCCACCGGCATCGTCGACGAACTCTATCACCCCGGCTACGCCGCCAAACGGTTGGAGATCGGCGCTGTTATCGGCGCCGCGCCGCAGGCGAACGTGCGCCGTGAAACGCCCCTGCCCGGCGACGTCGTGATCCTTCTCGGCGGCCGCACCGGCCGCGACGGTATCGGTGGCGCCACGGGTTCCTCCAAGGCGCATAACGCCCACTCGGTCGAGACTTGCGGGGCGGAGGTACAAAAGGGCAACGCTCCCGAGGAGCGCAAGCTGCAGCGCCTGTTCCGCAACGGCGACGCCTCGCGCCTTATCAAACGCTGCAACGATTTCGGCGCGGGCGGCGTGTCCGTCGCCATCGGCGAACTGGCGGACGGCTTGGCCGTCAACCTCGACGCCGTTCCCAAAAAGTACGAGGGACTTGACGGTACCGAACTCGCCATCAGCGAATCGCAGGAGCGTATGGCCGTCGTCGTTGCCGCAGAGGACGTCGACCGTTTCCTCGCCTATGCCGACGCCGAAAACCTGGAGGCGACCCCCGTCGCCGTCGTCAAGGCGGAACCGCGCCTGACCATGACCTGGAACGGCGCCACGGTCGTCGACGTCAGCCGCGAATTCCTCAATTCCAACGGCGCGCCGAAGCACGTCGTCATTACACCCGAAGCGCCCAAACCCTTTGCGAAACCCCTGCCGTCCACCTTTGAACAGGGCCTGCGCGATCTGGCGGCCGACCTCAACGTCTGCTCCAAGCGCGGTCTGTCCGAACGGTTCGATTCCACCATCGGCGCGGGCACCGTGCTGATGCCCTTCGGCGGCAAGTACCAGTTGACACCCGTTCAGGCCATGGCGCAGAAAGTCAGCGTCGAGCGCGGTAAAACGGACGACTGCTCGCTCATGGCGTGGGGCTACAACCCCTTCATCGCCGAAAAGAGCCCGTACCACGGCGCCTATCTCGCCGTTGTCGAATCGGTCTGCAAGCTGATCGCCTCCGGCGCCGATTTTAACGACGTGTATCTCACGTTCCAGGAGTATTTCCCGAAACCCGGTACCGACGGCAAACGCTGGGGTCAGCCCCTCGCGGCGCTGCTCGGCGCGTTCCGCGCGCAGATGGATCTCGGCATCGCGGCCATCGGCGGCAAAGATTCGATGAGCGGCTCGTTTGAAGATCTCGACGTACCGCCCACGCTCGTTTCGTTCGCCGTCACCACCCAAAAGACCGGCGACGTCGTGTCGCCCGAATTCAAGGCCGCCGGCCACAGCGTCGTTTTGATCGAAACCGAAACGGATGAAAACGGCCTGCCCGTGACCGCGTCCCTGCTCGAGAACTTCCGCCGCGTCAACGACCTGATGCGCAGCGGCAAGGCGGTCGCCTGCTACACGCCCGGCTACGGCGGAATTGCGGAGGCCGTGCTCAAAATGGCTATCGGCAACGGCTTCGGCTTCCGCTTTGACGGCGCGCTGTCGCTCGACGATCTGTTCGGTTACCGCTACGGCGATTTCCTGCTCGAAGTGACCGACGTGACGGCGGGCAAGCCCGTCGGCGTCGTTACCGACGAACCCGTCTACGCCTTCGGCGCGCAAACCCTGGCCGCCGCCGAGATCGCCGACCTGTACGAAAACCGGCTTGAGAGCGTCTATCCGACCCGCGTCGCGGGGGAGGACGTTCCCGTCGAGACCTTCTCCTACACCGCGGACAAAATCGCCGCCCCGTCGCTGCACGTTGCAAAGCCGCGGGTGCTCATTCCCGTCTTCCCCGGCACCAACTGCGAATACGACAGCGCCCGCGCCGTTGAGAATGCGGGGGCCGAGGCGAAACTGCTCGTCGTCAACAATCTGACGCAGGAGGGGATCGCCCGTTCGGTCGAGCGCTTTGCCCGCGAATTGAAGGACGCCCAGATCGTCTTCATCCCCGGCGGCTTCTCCGGCGGCGACGAACCGGACGGCAGCGGCAAATTCATCACCGCCTTCTTCCGCAACGCCGAGATCCGCGAGGGCGTGACCGATCTGCTGGAGCGGCGCGACGGCCTGATGTGCGGTATCTGCAACGGCTTCCAGGCGCTGATCAAACTCGGCCTTGTGCCGTACGGCAAGATCACCGAGCCCGACGCCGGGGCGCCGACGCTGACCTGCAACACCATCGCACGCCACCAGTCCGAGATCGTGCGCATCCGCGTCGCTTCCGACAAATCTCCCTGGCTGCGCCATACGCACGTGGGCGAGGTGTATACCGTCCCGATCTCACACGGCGAGGGGCGCTTTCTTGCGGACGAAAATCTCATCCGCGCCCTGGCCGCCAACGGGCAGATCGCCACGCAGTACGTCGATCTTGAAGGTCGTGCCGTCGCCGACGTTGCGTATAATCCCAACGGCTCGCTCTTCGCGGTCGAGGGCATCACCTCGCCGGACGGCCGCGTCTTCGGCAAAATGGGCCACAGCGAACGCATCGGCGCAGGGCTTTATCGCAACGTGCCCGGCGAGTACGATATGCACCTGTTTGAGTCCGCCGTCGCATACTTTCAATAATTGAGGTTTCTTCAGCCGGTCTGCGTCGACAGACCGGCTTTTTCTTTCGGAATTCACGGTTGTGTAACAGTTTGGTTGCACTTTATCGGATTTTGTGCTATACTATAAAGGTAATAATCATCGAGGTGAAACACGATGCTTTGTCAGAATTGCGGCAAAAACGATGCGACGGTGCATTTGAAACGCATCGTCAACGGCAGCGCCGCCGAGGTCCATCTCTGCGCCGACTGCGCGTATTCGCTCGGCTACGGCGACGCCTTTTCCGGCTTTGGCTTCGGCACGGGCGGTCTGTTTGCCGACCTCTTTTTAAAGGGCGAGAACGCCGCGCAGCTCCGCTGCCCCGGCTGCGGCAAAACGCTGGACGAGGTCATCTCCGGCGGTCTGCTCGGCTGTGCGGAATGCTATAACACGTTCTACGATAAACTCGTTCCCACGCTGCGCCGTCTGCACGGCAAAAGCGTGCACGTCGGCAAGCGCCCCAACCACCCGCGGGGCGACCGTGCTGCGCAGCTGCGCCGTGAACTCGACGAAGCGGTCGCCCGGCAGGATTTTGAACTTGCCGCCCGGCTGCGTGACGAGATCGGTGAACTGACCGCGAACGGAGGTGACGGCCAATGAGCGCCAAGTGGTATTTGGGCACCGGCGCCCAGAACGACGTGGTCGTCAGCACCAGCGTGCATATTGCGCGCAACTGCGCGGCCTATCCGTTCCCGGGTCGCCTCTCGCTTCCCGATAAATTAAAGGTCAACGACGTGGTCCGCGCCGCCGTCGAATCCATTCCCGACTATTCTTTCCGCTTCAGCGAAATGAAAACGCTGTCTCAGGCCCAGGTCGTGTCGCTTGCCGAACGCCACCTGGTCAGCCCCGAATTTGCCTCCTCGCGCGACGGGCGCGCCCTGCTGATGACCGAGGACGAGAGCGTCAGCATCATGCTTAACGAGGCGGATCATATCCGCCTTCAGGTCATGCTGCCCGGCTTCGCCCCGGATGAAGCGTACCGCACTGCGGATACGATCGACGACCTGCTGTCCGAAAAGCTGGAGTTCGCCTTCGACGAGCGGCTGGGTTATCTTTCGCAGGACCCGACCGCCCTCGGAACGGGGATGAAAGTCTCGGTCGTGCTGCATCTTCCGGCGCTCGTGCGTACCTCGCAGATCAATTCGCTGATCACCATGGTCTCTCGCCTCGGGCTTTCGATGCGCGGCAGTTACGGCGAAGGGGCCGACGCCAAGGGCGATATGTTCCGCTTGAGCAACACCATCACGCTGGGCATCTCCGAGCACACGGCGGTCGAAAACCTCAAGTCCATCACCCTGCAGCTGGCCGCGCGCGAACGCGCCGCGCGGGAAGAGATCTTCAAAAGCATCGCCACCGAGGACGCGATCTTCCGCGCCTACGGCGTGCTGAAGTATGCGCGGCAGATGACGACCGACGAGTTTATGGACCTCATTTCGCTCGTCCGTTTGGGCGCGGTGCGCGGGCTTATCGCGCTCGATTGCGCCACGGTCGAGGATTTGATGGTACAGATGCAGCCCGCGACCATCTCGCTGTCGGTCGACCGTCCGCTCGACCGGGCGGAGCGCGACAAACTCCGCGCCGAACGGGTGCGGCAGGCGCTGCTGTAACAGACACAACTGTCAAATTTTCGGATTTGGCAGTTTTTTGTTGTTTTCCCGTCGCTTTTGTGCTATGATAGTACTGTTAATCAGACGGGAGGGAAGAGCGTGAGCAAGACTTCAAAAAACGGCACGTTTGGCGCGTCGCTGCTGATGCTGCTCGCGGCTCTCATTTGGGGCTCGTCGTTCGTGGCGCAGGAAAAAGGCCTTGAGCAGATCCCCAACTTCACCTTTTTGGCCGTCCGTTCGTGGCTTGCCGTGCTGGCGCTGCTGCCCGTCGCCCTGATCCCGCATTTCCGCGAAAAAGCGCGCCTTGCGCGGGCAGGGGAGACGCCCAAGCCCTTTTTCACAAAAGACCTTCTCAAAGGCTGTATTGTCTGTGGTTTTGCCCTGTGCGCCGCGACCGCCTGTCAGCAGATCGGCATCGCCCACGCCGGGGCCGGCAAATCCGGCTTTTTGACGGCGCTATACATCCTGATGGTGCCGCTGATCGGTCTTGTCGTCTATCGCCGCCGCGTCAGCCCGCTGCTGTGGGCTTGCGTGGCCATTGCATTGGTCGGTATGTATTTCCTCTGCGTCAGCGACACCGGCCGCATGACGCTGTGGGATTGGCTCCTCATCGCCTGCGCTTTCGGCTTTTCGGTGCAGATCACGGCGGTCGACCGCTATCTTGCCAAAGGGGTCGACGGCGTGCGCCTTTCGCTGATGCAGTTCGTCGTTTGCGCCGTGCTTTCCACGGTTGCGATGCTTGTTCTTGAAAAAACCGACCCTGCCGCGCTGCTGGGCGCGTGGTTCCCCGTGTTCTATGCGGGCGTGCTCTCGTCCGGCGTGGCGTTCACGCTGCAGATCCAGTCGCAAAAGACGCTTTCTCCGACCATCGCCACGCTGCTGATGAGTCTCGAGTCCGTTTTTGCCGCCCTCGGCGGCGCCGTGTTCGGCGAGCGGCTGACCCCGTTCCAACTGCTCGGCTGCGCGCTTGTCTTTGTTGCAGTCGTGTTTGCCCAACTACCCATCGGCAGAAAAAAGCCGAAAACGGCCTGATTTATTTCGGAGGTGATTGCCTTGAATACCCGCTTTTCCGGCGGCAATCTGAACCCGCGCGTCGTGTTGATCGCCGCGGTCGTTCTGGTCGTCGCGCTGGTGAGCGTCATCGGCAACGCCTTGCTGAAAAACAACGCCCCCGTTTCGACGACCGCACCGCCGTCCGCCACCGTTCCCGTGACGGAAACCGCGACGGAAGCCCCGACCGCCGAGCCGGACTCGACAGAACTTCCGCCCGTCATCGACCCGTACGCCCCCGCCATTGAAACCGACGCCGACGGCAATACGCTGACCGTGCCCGAAAGCGCCGACACCTATTTTTACGATCGCCCGGCGGACGAACGGCCCAACCTTAACGGCGCCACGACGGTCCCTGCGGGTGAGACAGATCCCGCCCCCGTGACTGACGAGACCTTTTTTTACGACCGCCCGGCGCAGGAGCGGCAGGTCTCTCAAAAACCGACGTCAGAGCCGTCGCGTCCCTATATCCCCGCGAATAAGACGTTACAGTTCCGCAACGAAAAATATCTTGAGGAGCATTATCAGA
>CADBON010000153.1 GCA_902796315.1 Oscillospiraceae bacterium
CAGGTTGTACGCCCCCTCGGGCACGTCGTGCAGGTCGGCGACCTCGGAAAGCAGCCGTTTTTGAATTTCATCCAGTTTCAGCATTTCGAATTCGCCTCCCCTTCCAGACGGCCGCACGAGCCGATCGCGGACGCAGTACCGATGATGGCGGGCATGATTTCCGCCGGTGGGCCGACGCGGTCGATCACGCCGTCTTTCAGCACGACAATCTCGTCGGCAATGCGCAGGATGCGCTCCTGGTGCGAGATAATGAGGATGGTGCTGTCGGTGATCTCTTTCTGCAGGTGTTCAAACACCCGGATCAGGTTTTGAAAACTCCACAGATCGATGCCGGCCTCGGGCTCGTCAAAGACCGACAACCGCGCTTTGCGGGCAAGAACGGTCGCGATCTCGATGCGCTTCAGTTCGCCGCCCGACAGCGAAGCGTTGACCTCGCGCCCAATGTAATCGCGCGCGCACAGGCCGACCTCCGAAAGGTATTCGCACCCCTCGGCCGCGGTCAGATTTTTGCCCGTGGCGATGCGCAGCAGGTCGAGCACCTGCAGACCTTTGAAACGCACGGGCTGTTGAAAGGCGAAACCGATGCCGCGCCGCGCGCGATCGGTGACCGACAGGCCGGTGATATCCTCCCCGTCAAGCAGGATGCGCCCGCCGGTGGGCTTTTCGATGCCCGCGATCAGACGGGCCAGGGTCGATTTGCCGCCGCCGTTGGGCCCGGTAATGACCACGAAACGTTTTTCGCCGAGCGTCAGGTTGACGTCGTGCAAAATCTCTTTTTGACTGTCGCCGCCTTCGACTTCGAAGGAGACGTGGCGTAATTCGAGCATAGTTTTCTCCTTTATTATTTTTCCGTCAGCATTCTACCATGTCCCTCGCAAAAAAGCAATGAATAATCGATAAATTCTTAACGATCTGCCCGCCGCGCGCCGGCCGTGAAAAAGGATTGACAGCCGTTGCAAAAAAATGGTACAATGTTGTATATTATTGGGAAAGAAGGAAATAGTTATGCCAAGCGACCTTGCAAGCGCCCAGATCGACAAAAAATATATGGGGAAAGCGGAGTTTGTCGCCTATCTCGCCGGCGTGTTTTTCTACACGATGATGACCGGCATGATGGACAGTTACCGCAACGCCTTCCTCGTCAACGTTCTGCAGTTGGAAAACAAGCAGACCGCGCTGTTCAATTCGCTCATCAGCATCATCCCCTTCGTGATGAACTTCTTCATCGCCATGTATATCGATTCGCACAAGGTCAGCAAAAAGGGCAAGTTCCGCCCGCTGATCACCTACTCGACCATTCCCGCCGCCGTGCTGCTGGTCGTGACCTTCCTTGTTCCGAAAGGTCTGTCGTCGGCGCTGACGATGGCGATCATCCTCGTCGTCGCCCTCGGCTGGTCGCTGGCGACCATGTTCACGGGCTGCATCAACTCCCTCGCCATGGTGCTGACCCCCAATATGAAAGAGCGCGACACCGCCCTTTCGTTCCGTTCGATCTCGTCCGCTGTCGGCAACTCCGCCCCGCTGGTCGTCGTGCTGGTGATCGGCCTGATCGTCAAGGATGAGGGCACGCAGTACATCATCGGCGCGTCGCTCTGCTCGGCCGTCGGCGTCATCACGATGCTGCTTGCCATGAAACTGACGCGCGAGCGCGTCGTCTACTCCGAAAAGCGCAAAAACCCGCTGGTCGGCTATCTCGACGTTCTCAAAAACAAGTACGCGTGGACCATCATTCTCTCCGAATTTCTGAAAAACTTCCGCAAGATCTCGACCTATCTCGGCGTCTTCCTTGCGGCGGCGCTGCTGGGCTCCACCTCCAAGTATCTGCTGTTCGGTCTGCCGACCGGCATCGGCACCGCGGTCGGTATGCTCATCATCAACTTCCTGCTCAAAAAATTCAACTCCAAAGTTCTGTATATCGCCAGCGGCATCTACTCGGTGCTGATCAACACGGCCGCTTTTGCCATCGGCTACGCCTACTTCAAAAACGGCTCGTCCGTGCTGCAGGTCGTGTTCATCGTCTTCCTGTTCCTCATCGGTCTTCAGTTCGGCGCCAGCAATCTGCTGCCGAGCATGTTCCAGGCCGACGTGCTGGAGGATATCGAACTGCACACCGGCAAACGGCTGGAGGCCTCGCTCCCCTTCGTCATCGGCATCGGCACCATGATCTCGGGCACCATCGCCACGACGGTCGCCCCGCTGCTGCTGTACGGCGAGGGCTCCATCATCGGCTACATTCAGCCGACCGACGCGATACCCAACCCGGTGCAGTCGCTCAACACCAAGATCATGATGCTCTTCTTCTACACCGTCTTCCACGGCTTGATGATGTTCCTTGCGGGCGTGCCGTTTTTCTTCTACAAACTGACCGGCAAGACCAAAGAGGATGTGCACAACGCCGTCATGGCCAAGCGCGCCGAGATGGAAGAAACCGGCGAAGCGAACGCCTGACCGACCGTCTTTTCGGAAGTCCGGCTCCGACGGGAGCCGGACTTCTTTTCTTGCAATCGTGCGGTCTTTCTGTTATACTGATACCATTCTCGAAAGGGGGCGAAACCGTGCAGTACCTGATCACGTTTTTGGAGGGGGTCATCTCCTTCGTTTCGCCGTGTATGCTGCCGATGCTGCCCCTGTACGTTTCGTACTTCGCGGGCGGCGCGGACAAAAAGCGCAAGACCCTGCTCAACGCCGCCGCCTTCATCCTCGGCTTCACCGTGGTATTCACGTCGCTGGGGCTGTTCGCGGGGTCGCTCGGCATGCTTTTGGCGCGTTTCCGCACGGCGGTCGACATCGTCTGCGGCGCGGTCGTGATACTGTTCGGCCTGTCGTATTTGGAGGTCTTTCACATTCCGTTTTTCAAAGGGATGTCCGGCAGCCACAACGTGACGGGATTCCTGTCGGCTTTTCTGTTCGGCGTGGTGTACTCGGTCAGTCTGACGCCCTGCGTCGGTGCGTTTCTCGGCTCGGCGCTGATGCTCGCCTCCGCCTCCGGCACGGCGCTGAAGGGAACGCTGTTGCTGCTGGTCTACTCGATGGGGCTGGGCGTGCCGTTCTTTATCGCCGCCGCGCTGCTCGACAAACTCAACGGCGCCTTAAAGTTTATCAAAAGCCATTACAAAGTCATCAACCGCGTGTGCGGGGGTTTTCTGATCGCGGTCGGCATCGCTATGATGTTCGGCCTGCTGAACTCCGTCATGTCACTTTTTTCCTGAGGTGATCGTATGAAAAAAACAGTCCTGCTCATCGTTCTGCTCGTTCTCGTACTGGGCGCCGCCGGCGTGATCTACGGTTCGCTTTCGGGCAAATTCGCCCCCGACGAGCCCGTGTCGGGCGCGCACAGCGCGCCCTCCGTAAAGACGACCGCCGATTTCACCGTGACCGACACGAGCGGCAACGAGGTCAAACTTTCCGACAATTTCGGCAAGCCCGTCGTCGTCAATTTCTGGGCGACGTGGTGCCCGCCCTGCCGCAGCGAACTGCCCGATTTCAACGCCCTTGCCGCCGAGTACGGCGACCG
>CADBON010000154.1 GCA_902796315.1 Oscillospiraceae bacterium
CCAAGGCGCGTCTGCTGACCGACCGCGGCGAGATCGTCTCTTCGTGGGAGTATACCGGCGAGGGTGACAACTGCGAATTCTCCTTCACCGTTCCCGACGGCTCGCACGCCACGCTGTATCTGGACGGCGAGACCTACGAGTTTGAGAGCGGCACCCACCACGCGACGTTTGAATTCGCGGGCTTTTAAGAAAGACAAAACATAACGAAAAGGACCGGCTTCGGCCGGTCCTTGTTTTTCGTTTTCACTTTTTATTCGCCGACGCGGATCATTCCGAGCGCGATCTCAAACTCATCGCGGTACTGGTCGCCGCCGTCGGGCACGTGGTAGCGTGCCACCAGACAGCCGCCCTTGCCGTCGTCGATAACGTACGTGACGTCCGTCGGGCTGTCGCCGCCGTTGCCGAATCCGGCGTTGGTGTAAGGCACGTCGAGTTTCTGCCCCTCGGCAAGTTCCGCCCGCAGTGCCGCGCATTCCTCGTCAAACGAAACGGCGAGCGGTTCCACGGTCAGCACCGCAGAGGGGTCGTTCAGGCCGGTGACGGTGGTTTTGCCGTTCTCTTCCACCGAGGTAAACAGCACGGGGTCCACAAAGATGGCGTAGGGTTTGGCGGGGGCGGGCTCGGTCGGCGCGGGGATCGAGATCCCGCTCTCGTCGGACGTCGGCACGGGTTCGGTCGTTTCGGCCTCGGTCGGTATCGATTCGACCGGCGTCGTTTCGGTCGGTGCTTCGGTCGTTGCGGGGGGGCGTTTCGGCGCAAGCCGGATAGCCGCGACGACAGCCGCCACGGCGATCAGCACGCACAGAGCGGCCAGCACAAACGCGAACGGTTTGCGCCTGCTGCCGCTTTTTTCGCTTGTTTTTTTGTTCTCCGGTTTGCTCATTTCCGTCCTCCGGCCGTGCGGTATGGTGGGTTACGCTTTGTCGGCGGAACCGAACAGTTCGATCTTTTCGCGGACGGTCTGCTTGATGGCCTCGCAGCCGGGGGCGAGCAGTTTGCGCGGGTCAAACCCCTTGCCCTGCAGATCTTTGCCCTCTTCGATATAGGTGCGGGTCGCCGCGGCGAACGCCAGCTGGCATTCGGTGTTGACGTTGATTTTGGAAACGCCCAGCGAGATGGCCTTGCGGATCTGGTCGGCGGGGATGCCCGTACCGCCGTGCAGCACGAGGGGCATAACGCCGGTCTTTTCCTGGATGGCGGCCAGTACGTCGAAGCGCAGACCGGGCCAGTTCTCGGGATATTTGCCGTGAATGTTGCCGATACCGGCGGCCAGCATGGTCACGCCCAGCTCGGCAACCTTTTTGCACTCGTCGGGGTCGGCGCATTCGCCCATGCCGATCACGCCGTCTTCTTCACCGCCGATGGAGCCGACTTCGGCCTCGATCGACATGCCCTTGCTTTCGCAGATGGCGACCAGTTCGCGGGTCTTTTCGACGTTCTCGTCGATCGGGTAATGCGAACCGTCGAACATGATGGACGAGAATCCCGCCTCGATGCAGGCCTTGGCGCCCTCATAGGTGCCGTGGTCCAGGTGCAGGGCCACCGGTACGGTGATGCCCAGACTGTCGATCATCGCCTTGGTCATATCGGCGACGGTCTTGAAGCCGCACATATACTTGCCCGCGCCCTCGGAAACGCCGAGGATAACGGGGGCGTTCATTTCCTGTGCGGTCTGCAGCACGCATTTCGTCCATTCAAGGTTGTTGATGTTGAACTGGCCGACGGCGTAGTGGCCGGCCTTTGCTTTGGTGAGCATTTCTTTTGCGCTTACCAGTGCCATAAATATCACTCCTGAAAATCAAAATTATATACAAGCGTTCGCTTTTATATACGGGTCACACGTTTTCTTCGCGGAAATCCAGCGTCAGTTCCCCGCGGGTGGGCGTCAGTTGTTTGTAGGCGACGCCGGCGGCGTCGAACATCCGCTTGCTGGCGCGGGTGGTCGCGGAATCGGCGTACTTGTCCGACAGGTACACCACCTCGCGGATGCCGCTCTGAATGATCGCCTTGGCGCACTCGTTGCACGGGAACAGCGCGACGTAGATGCGCGCGCCGCGCAGGTCGGTCGAATGGCTGTTGAGGATGGCGTTCAGTTCGGCGTGGCAGACATAGGGGTATTTGGTGTCCAGCTCGCTGTCGGCCTTGCGTTCCCAGGGGAACTCGTCGTCGCTGCAGCCGGTCGGCAGGCCGTTATAGCCCACCGAGAGGATGCGGTTTTCGGCGTTGACGATGCAGGCGCCGACCTGGGTGTTGGGGTCTTTGCTGCGCATGGCGCACAGCAGGGCGGCCCCCATGAAAAACTCATCCCATGAAATGTAATCGCCGCGTTTCGGCATCGTGATCCCCCCATTCCGTATTCCGAGTTTTTATTATACCGATTTCCGTGCGATAATGCAAGGCGGTTTTGTGAATTTTTCTTCTTTTTCTTTCGCGAGTCAAAAGGAAAAAAATGCGAAAAATGTTATTTTTCCATTAAGTTTCCAATACAGAAAAATAATCGTATTGAAATTTGCTATTCTTACAGATAGCGATAAGCGAAAGGATGAAAGAGAGCCTATGAACGAATCGTTTCTGAAACGCTGCACCACCCAGCCGAAAAAGTGGGAACTCATTTACTGGTGGACCCTGCGCGGGCTGATGATCTTCGGCATTATCTACCGTCTGATCAAACCCGACGCGCAGCCCGGCCAGTTCCTGTACTACAACTCCCTGCAGATGACCGCCAACCTGGTCGGTATGTTCGCGTGGGAGATTGGCCAGACCGCGTCCAAAAAGCGTTTTATCCGCTACTTCGCCCCCTCGTTGCAGGACATCACCATCCTCGGCTTTTTCCTGGCGTCGTTCGGCGGTGCGTTCCTGAATTTCTACTACATCATTCCGCATTACGATAAGATCTTGCACCTGACCGGCTGCGTCGAAGCCGTGTACGTCGGTTATGAAATGATTACCGCCATGCAGCTGCGCGACAAGGTCGTTATCGCCCCCAAGTACGTCGCGCTGGCCGCTTTCGGCATCGCCTTTGTGTTTGCCGCGGGCTGGGAGCTGTTTGAGTTCACCACCGACCAGTATTTCGGCTTTGACGCCCAGCACTGGAACTGGCAGCGCACCATGGACGCCGCCGGCATTCAGAATTTTGAGGATATCCCGATCCTGTTCAAATGGAGCACGCCCAAAAACTTCCCCGACCTTGAAACGCAGAAACAGCGCTTCGCCATTATGGATACCATGGGCGACGCCGTGCTCAACGCCCTGGGCGCCGTGCCGATGTACCTGTTCCTGCGCAAGTTCCCCTTCCACCACAGGGGCAAAAACAACGTCAACGAGCGCATCGCCGCCGAACTCGCGGCCGCCAAGGAGGCCGAGACTCCCGAGACCGTCGCCGCCGACTGAGCGCCGTTTTCAAAATTCACAAAAACGCGGTTTTCGTTTTGGCAAAAACGCCAAAAAAGCGAAGGCCGCGTTTCTTCTATTGAATCTTATCTTTTTTTGTACTATAATTGATTCGTTAAAGTATCCCCTCGCGGGGTCCGCGGCTGTGCCGCGGCAATATTTAGGAGGAATCGTCATGTCCAAAAAACTCATCGCGATACTTTTGGCTGTCATTCTGTCGGTTTCCGTCGTGGCCGTTCCGGTCGCGGCCGCCGGCGTAACGCTGCCGAATACGAGCATTGAGAATATGTTCTATATGCTCATCGACCGCCTCGTTTCGTGGCTGTTGTCCTACTTCAACAAGTTCTGGCCCGGCGCTGAGGACACCTGGCAGAATCAGGAAGAATATAACGCCGAAGACTTCTTCCCGGGTGAGGAGACGTTCAGCGACGTTCCCACCCAGACCGAATGGGAACTCGGCTATGCCGGCGCTTCGCTGCTGGACGGCATCGAACCCATGAGCGGCGAGTTCTTCCTGGCCGGCTCGCTCGAGCCCCTTAAGGGCCGCGTCCCGACCACCGTTTACGATGATCAGCGCGTGCGTGTTTACGCGCTCAGCGACGGCAACGGCACCGTGGTGCACGCCGTGCTTGACGCGTTCGGCATCTCCCGCGGCGACGTGAACGTCATCCGTGACCGCCTGGCGGAGTTTGCCAAAGAGAACGACATCATCAGTCTGAACGTGTCGGTTCTGCATCAGCATTCCTGCCTCGATACCCTCGGTCTGAGCGTGCCGCTGGTCCAGGCCCTGTTCACCAACACTGCCATCAACGCGACCGATGCGCTGCAGCAGGCCAAGGTGCAGAAGAGTCAGAAGTTTATGGACAATCTGACCAACAAGACCGTGGCTGCCGTTATGCAGGCCGTCAAGAATATGGAACCCGGCGTTCTGACCTACAATACCAAGGACGTTTCCGAGTACATCCACGACAAGCGCGCACCGTACTTCTATGACGGCAATGTGCACCGCCTGATGTTCACCCCGTCCGACGGCTCCCGCGCGACCTGGATCGTTCAGTTCGCCATCCACGCCACGGGCCTGGGCGCTTCCGCCGACGAACTGTGCGCCGATTTTCCGTATTATATGGAGCAGGAGATCCGCGAGAACGCGGGCGTCAACCTTGTCTGCGTACAGGGTGCCGAGCTTGCCATCACCTCCACCTATCAGGAACCCTACGCCAGCGACGAGGCCCTTGACGGTTACGCCCGCCTTGTCGAGTACGGCAAAGACCTGGCGCGTCAGGTCATGACGATGGACCTTGCGCAGGAAGAGGTTCTTGCCCCCGTTCTCAACGTCAAACATCAGGAAGTTGCTCTGAAGGCCGATAACGAAGTGCTGATGCTCGCCGCCCGCGAGGGCGTGCTCAACGCCGTTATCACCAAGTCTGACAAAGGGTACAAAATGATTACCGAGATCGGCTATATCACCCTCGGTTCTTCTGCGCTCGGCGCCAAAGTCGCCATCTTCGTTTGCCCCGGCGAGTTTGATCCTGCCATCGTCTACGGCAACGAGGACGCTGCCGGCAACGTCACCATGGTCGAGAGCGGCAGCGGGTCCTGGACGGGCGAGGCCTGGGGACGCGAACCGCTGTCGAAGTTCACCGGCGTCGACCAGCGCCACGTGATGGTCTACGGCCTGTGCAACGACCAGTGCGGTTACGTCCTGCGCGATAACGAGTACCATTCCATCATCGACAATAATGAAGAAGTGATGGCGGTCTCCACGACCGCGGGATCGACCTTCACCGAGGCGTTCACGGCTCTGCTCGAAAGTGTCGCCGCCTGATAACGCCAACTACCCAAACATCCCCGTAAGCACTGTACAGAGGGTGGCTGAGTGAAAACTCAGCCACCTTTTTTTTGCGCCTTCGTCGTTTCATACGAAAAAGGGGAGCGAACTTTTGAGAAGTTGACGAAAAGAAAATCCTTCGGGCCGATTGTTTTTTATTTGCCGAAGGATTATAATTAAATATGTATAAGTACGATCAAAGCGCCCGGTGCGCCGGGCCCGGATGGGGGAATTTGATGGCAAAACTTTTCCGCGCCAACGAGAAAAACCCGCTGTGGGTCACCTCGCTGAGCGAGCGCATGAACTACTATCTGTATTTCTGCGGTCAGAATATGATCTATACCTTCGTCACCTCGTTCCTGACGGCGGCGCTGATGTTTGAACTGGGCAGCCGGTCGCTTGGCATCGTCGCCGGCATCACGCTGGCGGTCAAGGTGTGGGACGCCGTTAACGACGCCATTTTCGGCGTGATTTTCGATAAAGTGCACTTCCGCAGCGGCCGCCGCTTTTTGCCGTGGATCAAGATCTCGCTCTTTGCGATCCCCGCCACGACGATCCTGCTGTTCACCATGCCGCACGGCGCAAGCGACGCGGTCAAACTGGTCTGGTACGCCGTCGCCTATATGCTGTGGGATACCGCCTACACCTTCTGCGACGCCCCGATTTTCGGCCTTGTGACCGCTATGAGCGAACGGCTGGACGAGCGTACCACCCTCCAGTCCAACAAAAGCATCTGGTCCGGCGTGGGGACCGGTCTTTCGACCATCATCGGCACCATCCTCGCTTCCGAGGGCGTGGGGCTGAATTACTCGCTGATCTCGGTCATCGTCGCCGTGATCGCGCTCGGCACCATGCTGCCGCTGATGAAGACCGCGAAAGAGCGCTACCCCGGCCAGATGGACGAAAATTTCACCGTCCGCAAAATGCTGCGCTACCTCGTGCACAACAAGTACCTGCTCATCTTCTTCCTCGGGCAGTTGTTCTATTCGTCGCTTGAGTTGACGCGGCATCTGAATCTGTTCGTTTCCTATTATCTGTTCAACAATTCGAATTTCAGTCTGATCATCACCGGCCTTTCCGCCGTGCCGATGCTCATTTTCGCCCTGCTGGTACCCAAACTGGCCAAGCGGTTTGACAAGATCCGCATCATCCAGGTCAGCGCCCTCGGCGTCTTTGCGATGGATACGGTCACGTGGCTGTTCGGCTGGCAGAACGCCGTGCTGTTCGTCGTGCTGTCCATCCTGCGCTATATCCCGATCGGCCTTGTGGGCGTCCTGCTGTCGATGTTTACTCCCGACTGCGCCGAGTACGGCCGCTTCAAATCCGGCATCGACGCAAAGGGCATCACCTTCTCCATTCAAACGTTTATGTCCAAACTCACCCAGGCGTTTGCCCAGGCCATCGTGTTCGTGATGTTCCTTGTCATCAAGTGGAACGACGTCAGTTCCGCCAAGAATTTCGATCAGCTCAAGAACCTCGCCATTCAGCAGAGTGACGGCACGCTCAAGGGCCTGTGGTTCATGTATATGATGTTCCCCGCCATCGGCGCGTTGATCGCCGCCGGCGTGTGGACCCGCTACAAACTCAAAGAGAACGACGTGCAGCTCATCACCGACGTCAACACGGGTAAAAGCACCCGCGCCGAGGTGCTGCCGCAGTTGTCCATCAAAGACGAGTTCGCCGCCGAACTCGATCCCGTCGCCAAGGCGTGAAACACACCGGTAAAGGAGAAAAGCTATGAAAAAAACACATAAACTTCTCGCGCTGTTTTTGTCGCTCGTGATGCTGATCGGCGCCGTTTCCGTCGTCGGTTACGCCGCGGACGAGGGTGTGGATTACACCATCACCAGCACCTACGCGGACGTGGACTGGTCCAACCGTCAGTACCGCACGGAACTGCACAGCCACACGACTGCTTCCGACGGCAACAACACGCTCAAGGAAATGACCGAGCAGTATTATGACTACGGTTACGATTTCTATACGGATTCCGATCACGGCCTGGTCAGTTACAGCTGGACCGAACAGCAGGTGATCTCCGCCATGAAGGTCGTGCTGTATCTGCGCGGCCGCGGTGAGGATATCGAGACCCTGCTGCCCGAGGGCGGCTTCTGCGCCAACGGCAACACCTATGACCTGTCGCAGAATGCGGCCGGTGACGACGTGTATACCCAGACGGCGCCGGACGGCACCGTCGGGCACCCCATGCTGCGCGTGCCGTACGGCATCGAACTGAACCCCTCGTCGCTCAACAACGCCCACGTCACCTCGTGGTTCTGCGATTACGGCAACGCCGTGATGGGCGGCACCAGCGATTATGAGACCGCCATCAGCGGCGTCGAAAAGGCGGGCGGCATCTGCGTGATCAACCATCCGGGCGAGTATACGCGCGCCCGTCACGCCGCCAACACCGCCGAGGCGTACGATTACAACGACACCCACTACAAGTACGTGATCGACAAGTACGTGAGTCTTCTTGAAAAGCACCCCTGCTGCTTGGGTATCGACATGAACAGCAAGGGCGACAATCGCACCCGCCACGACCGCAAGCTGTGGGATATCCTGCTGATGCGTCTGGCGCCTTCCGGCCGCAACGTATACGGCCTGGCGACCTCCGACGCCCACAGTCTGGACGCCGCCTTTACCGGCTATATGGACGTGATCTTGCCCGAACAGACCACCGCCGCCCTGCGTGAAGCGCTGGAAAAGGGTCAATTCTTCGCCGGCAGCAAATGGGTGGGCAATCCCGAGGAATTGCAGGAGATCGCCTCGCTTCTCGCGCAGAACCGCGACGCGACCTCGCAGACCGTCGCGCAGGCCATCACCGAGGGACAGGCCGCCGATTTTGAAGGGTATAAATACGAGGCGTCCCGCAATATCGAGGCGCCGCGCATCCGTTCCGTCATCGTCAATGAAGAGACCGACACCATCACCATCGATGCCGACGACGCGCTCTGCGTGCGCTGGATCGCCGACGGCAAGACCGTCGCCACCGGCAGTCAGATCGACCTTGACCGCGTCGACGGGCTCGGCAGTTACGTCCGTGCCGAGGTCTTCGGCGAGGGCGGCATCACCTACACCGTGCCCATGCTGCTTTCGTACGACGGCGCCCCCGAGAGCAAGAGCAAGTTCTTTGTCGATTTGTGGTTCCTTGCGTCCTTCCTGCCCGACACCATCGTGCGCTTTTTGGCGTCGCTGCCCGGCTTTGACGCCATTTGGGACGCCCTGCGCAGCCGATAAGCCGCTTGAGTTTGCCTTTTGAAGGAGTAGAAAAAATGGCCATTCTGACTGAACAATTCCGTGAAATCGAGAGCCGCCTGAAATTCCCCGCCGACGCGGTCTGGGTGTTCGACGCCCTTGCGGCGCGGCTTGACGCCGGCAAGTACGGCGCGCGGTTCGAAAAGATCCGCCGGGCGTATCTGAACGGCAAATGCGGCTGGGGGCGCACCGTCAAAAAGACCGAGGCCCTTGCCAAACAAATGAAAGTGCGGCAAGAAACGCTCGATTTCGTGCTGTGCATCAAGTGCTTTGAGACCGCCCACAAACGCTACCGTCGCGCGGGAATTCCCGACGACATCTACTGGCAGAGCGCGGACGATCTGCGCTGCAAATTGCTGGAGTGCATCGAATGCGAGCACGTGCCCGGCACCTTCGTCGCGGGCTGGTTCGGCGATTTTTTCACCCTGCGCCGCTTCGCCGTGGGCCGCTTCCAGTATGAGTTCACCGACGATCCGGCCGATTACGTCACCCCCGGCGGCGTCAAGGTCAAGGGCGGGCAGGTGCTGCGCATCCACATCCCGTCCTCGGGCGTGCCGCTGACCGACGAGGTGCGGCTTGACAGTTATCGCCGCGCGTGGGAGTTCTTCCCGCAGTTCCGCACCAAAGACGGCCTGCTGATGTTTATCTGCGACAGTTGGCTGCTGTACCCCGCGCACCGCACGTTTTTGCCGAAGAATTCCAACATTCTGCGCTTCATGGACGATTTCACCATCGTGCGCGAATCGACCGAGCAGCACTTTCATAACGACTGGCGCCTGTTCGGGCACTGGACGGAATACCCGCTTGCCGAATGGCCCGAAGACACGAGTCTGCGCCGCGCCTATAAAAAGTGGCTGATGGACGGCAACCTCGCCGGCAGCGGCTCCGGCGTGATCGTCTTCGACGGCAAAAAAATCGTCCGATAAGTTTTTGCAACAAACCGTCAAACACAAAAAACCGCCCTTGGGCGCCCTCACATAGGGATTTACGTGGTTTTTCGCCGCTCTTTTCCGCCCGAACTGCCTGTCCGGCAGGGGATATCCGCCAGGA
>CADBON010000155.1 GCA_902796315.1 Oscillospiraceae bacterium
CGGCGTCGTCAAGATCGGCAAGGGCGCTCTCCGTAAACCGGAACGTATACTTACAGGCCATATTTCCCCCTGATTTCGTCCAGCGCCGCGGGGCCGTCGACCGTGCGGCCTTTCTTTATGTCGGCAAGGCCATCCTGCAGCGCCTTGGCCTCGGCAAGCGCCTGCATCGTGCGCTCATAATATTCGATATCCATCACGACCAAGCGGCCGTAGCCGTTTTTCGTGACGAAGACCGGGCCGTTTTCTTCCGCGCAGCGTCGCTCGATCTCGGTGGTGTTTTTCAAATCACGCATCGGTACGATTTGCATATCCGTCACTCCTTTGTGTCTATATTATACACCAAATATAGCCACAAGTCAAAGGAATTTATTGCAAGCCCAACAGTTCATCGGATGAAATCTTGAAAAAACGTCCCGTTCTTTTTTTGTCTTGTCGGTTTACAGGTCGAATTGTTCAAGGCAGGAATCGAGTAGCGCGAGATTCACGCGCTTGGCGACGATGCAGGTGCGCCGCTCCGTCCCGTCCGCGGTGCGGCGGTCGGGGAAGAACCGGCCGTAGGTGGTGGTGACGACGGTGCCGTCCGGCAGCACGACGTTGCCGCAATACCCCGTGTCGTCCCCGGAAAGGGGCTCGGGCGCGGTCTGGTCCTCGCGGAAGACGTGGGCGAGTTTGATGCGGTACTGCCCGTCGCGTCCGTTCACGAGGTCGTCGAAGGTGCCGACCCAGGCGCACCAGCCCTCGCTGTCAAACCCGCCCTCGCGGAGCATGATGGAGCGGAAGGTGATGAACAGCCGCCCGTCGGGGAGCCAGTCGGCCTTGTGCCGCTCGCCGTTGAGCGAGTCGGGCACGTGGCGCGGCGGGGTCCACGTTTTGCCCTCGTCGTACGAGAACGAGAGAAACGATTTTTCGTTTTTGGCGTCGCTGCGCGAGATCAGGCACAGTACGTCGCCCGTGCCGCCGTCGGAGCGAATGACCTCGACCTCGCACATCTCGGCGCGCCGTTCGGCGTCGCGGTAGGCGGCGAAGTAGGGCTCGGGCTTTGACCAGCACATTTCGCCGTTTTCAAAGGACAAGATCGACTTGCAGTTGACGAAACTGTCCTGCTCGTGGTAAAAGCCCATCCACTTGTCGACGAACTCGCCGTTCTCTTTCAGGCGCGTCAGACTTGCCATGGCGACGACGGTCCTTGTGCCGCCCTCGGCGATCGGGTGAAAGAGGCGGAACTCGCTCCACGTTTTGCCCTCGTCGCACGAGAGCGAGGCGTTCCAGCCGCCGGGCGATGCGATCTCGGGCTGATCCCACCAGTACGGGTTGGCGGAGATCTCCACCAGTTTGGTCGAGCCGTCGCAGAAATCCAGCCGATAGACGGTGGGGGTTTCGCGTGAATTTTCCCAACTTTTCGGCGTCGGGTTAGGATTGGCCGACCACGTTTTGCCGCCGTCGGAACTGACGCGGCTCTGTATGGCGCCCTTGCCGTGCCCCACGGGGTACAGCACCAAAATCGTGCCGTCTTTGAGCAGCACCGCGTCCGGGTGCGCCAGGTAGTCGCGGCTGTCGTCGACGGTATACAGCTCGAACAGTTCCGCAAAGGGCGTGCCGTTCACGCCCTCGGGCGCGACGCAGAGGTCCACGTGCCGGATCGCCGGGGTTTGGTTCGTCACAACATCATCTCCCGCAAAAAGATTCGGTACTTTCAGTATACCACGCACGCGGCGCTTTGCAAGCCCCTGCTCTTTGTGCGACGTTCACAAAAAAACGCGCCCAAACACATCACCTTGTCCAATCTGACACTTGTCTTTTCTTTATAAATACTGTATAATCATTTTCGGAAAGAGAACGCTTATAACAACAGAGGTTTGGTGGAACTATGGATTTGACCTTTTCCGGCTTTTGGACGCAGCTGACGGCCAACCCGCTGCTTGCGCTGACCGTCGCGCTGACGCTCGGCGTTATTTTGGTCAACGGCTGGACCGACGCGCCCAACGCCATTGCCACCGCCGTGGTCACGCGCTGCATTTCGGCGCGCGCAGCCATTCTGATGGCGGCGGTATTCAATTTCCTCGGCGTGTATCTGATGACGCTGCTGACGCCGACCGTCGCCCAGACCATTGCGCATATGGTCAACTTCGGCGACGACAGCCACGAGGCCATCGTCGCGCTCAGCGCGGCGCTGTTTGCCATTGTGGTATGGGCGGTGCTCGCGTGGGCGTTCGGCATCCCGACCAGCGAGAGCCACGCCCTGATCGCCGGTCTGACAGGCGCGGCCATTGCCCTGCACGGCAATCTCGGCGGCGTGAATTTTCAAGAATGGGTCAAGGTGCTGTACGGTCTGGTCATTTCGGTCGTGCTGGGCTTCGTGCTGGGCTGGCTGATCTGCAAGATCGTCGTCAAGGTATTTTACAACACGGTGCGGCAAAAGACCGAGCGGTTTTTCCGCTACGCACAGATCGCGGGCGCCGCGGGCATGAGTTTCATGCACGGCGCGCAGGACGGCCAGAAGTTTATGGGCGTTATCCTGCTGGCGATGCTGCTGTCGAACGGCGGCGCGGGCGGTCAATCGTTCCGGATGCCGACGTGGCTGATGCTGCTCTGCTCGGTGGTGATGGCGCTCGGCACCTCCATCGGGGGCAAAAAGATCATCAAATCGGTCGGTATGGATATGGTGAAATTGGAAAAATACCAGGGCTTCAGCGCCGACCTTGCCGCCACCGTGGCGCTGCTGTTCAGCACGGTGTTCGGCATTCCCGTGTCGACCACCCACGCCAAGACCAGCGCCATTATGGGCGTCGGCGCGGAGCGCCGTCTGTCCGCCGTAAACTTCGGCGTGGTGAAAGACATGGCCATGACCTGGGTGCTGACCTTCCCCGGATGCGGGCTCGTCGGCTTTTTGATGGCAAAACTGTTTATGTGGGTATTCTGAAAGGAAGAGAACTATGGCAAAGAAAAACGACAAGTTTTATTTCGACACCTTCGTGGAGGCCGCGACCTACTCCTGCCAGGCGGCGGAGTTTTTGGTGAAATGCTTTGACGAATACAACCCCGACAACCTGCCCGAGTACGTGGCGACCATGCACGGCTTTGAGCACGCCGCCGACGGCAAAAAGCACGAGGTTTCGACCGCGCTTGCCAAGGCCTTTGTCACGCCGATCGACCGCGAAGACCTGGCGCTGATGAGCCAGAGCATCGACGACGTTGCCGATTCGCTCGAAGAGGTTTTGCAGGGCTTTTATATTTACGGCATCGAGACCGTTCTGCCCGAAGCAAAGGTGATCGCCGCCGAACTGGTGCAGTGCTGTGCGAAGATGAAAGAGATGCTGGAAGAGTTCGGCAACTTCAAAAAGCCCGCCAAACTGCGCGCGCTGTGCATTGAGATCAACAACCGTGAAGAGACCTGCGACCGGCTGTATATGTCGGCCATGCGCGCCATCCGCACCCACTGCGACGACCCGCTCGAGGTCGTGTCGTGGCGCGAGATCTATGACAAACTCGAAAACTGCGCCGACGCCTGCGAGCACGTGGGCGACTGCGTCGAGACCGTCGTGATGAAAAACACCTGACGGCGGCTTCTTAAGGAATTGACAGATGCTCCGTTTCGTGCTAAACTGACAACAAGCGGGCGGATCGCCGCCGGCAATGAATTTAGGAGGCTTTATCTATGGTATGTCAAAATTGTGGGACTGCGTGCGCTGACGGCACGCGCGTCTGCCCGAACTGCGGAACGGTCCTTGTGGCCCCGACTTACACCGCCCCCCAACAGCCCGCTCCCCAGCCGGCCTATACCGCGAGCAACTACGGCCAGCCCTCTTACCAGCCGGCCGCTCCGGCAGCGCCCTATGCGCCCCAGCCGCAGACGAACGTCTATGTGCAGAGCAATCTGGAAGAGCCCGTCACCATCAAGGAATGGATCATCACCTGGCTTCTGCTGTGCATCCCGATCGCCAACATCATTCTGCCCTTCGTGTGGGCGTTTGACAGCAGCACCAAAAAGAGCAAATCCAATTTCTTTAAGGCCTATCTGATCTGGATGCTCATCGGCATCGTCGTCGGCATCATCTTCGCCATCATCATGGCCATCGCGGGCGTCAGCCTTGCGGGCCTTGCCGATCAGTACAGTTTCGTCCATCTTCCCTTCTAACATAATCAAAAGAAAAAACCTCTGAATAAAAAGCATTTCCGATACGGACGTATTTCCCCTCGTCTCGATGCGGTAAGTAAACAAACAAAAAAGCTGAGAAAACGTTTTTTCTCAGCTTTTTCTTTATGATTTGACGGCTTTGCCGTCATGAATTGCCGCTCTGCGGCATGATTTGGCTTCGCCGTGAATTGACTTGCGCCTTCATGCCCCGCAGGGCAATTCATGTGCCGCAGGCACAATTCATGACCAACGGTCAATTCACGCGCCGTCAGGCGCAATTCATTTCGGCGCGGCGCGGATTTGTCGAAAAACATCCGTATCTCGCCGCGCCGAATCGTTCAGAGGTCTTTTGTTTTGCCGTTTCAGTCTTTGGATTTATAGTAGAGCATACAATGGCAAAAGCCCTCGTACTCGGGGTCGTCGCACTGCTCGCGAAACTCCTTGCACATACACTTATACTCCTCGGTGCGCAGGGTGCGGCAGGGGCAGTATCCGCCCGTGCGTTTGAGCCCTTCGCGGACCTTTTGGACGACTTCGGCGTTGGGGTTTAACGTGATTTTCACGACGATTCCTCCTTTGGTTTATTGATATTCGCCCATCGTCAGCGTGACGATGGAAACGAGATTGAACCCGTTTTCGGTCTGTTTGAGGGTGATATCCATATACTTGTCGGGCTGCGTCGCCTCCAATTCGCCCTCGGGGCTGACCTCGACGTTGCTGGTGCTGACGTAACCGACACGCAGAACGACCAGCCCGCCCGTATGCGACACACTCTCGATCCGCGGGACGAAGGGCGGCACAACGCCCGTCAGCGGCACGGTGTAGGTCTTGGTCTGGGCGCTGTAGGTGAACTCGTAGCCATAGCCGACCACGGTCTTGTGCAAAATGGGGACCTCGGTGCCGAACATCTCGATAAACTTGGATTCGACGTCGCCCTGCGGGACGACCAGCCCATCCTCGGTGGCCTGGTACTGGCCGGTCTTGACCTCGTCCGACAGCAGCGAGCAGGCGGCGATATTCAGCAGCGAGTCGTAGTTGGCTTTGGTGATATCCGTAAACGGATCGGGGTCGACGCCCACCACCCAGGTCAGGTACCGCGCATACGCGGAGGTATCCTCACTCTGTTCGCGGTACTCGACGATTTTGGCGCGGACGGTATTCACGATGGAGACCGTGCCGACAACCGCCAGCGCAAACACCAGCGTGCCGAGCAGCAGCGGCCAGATTTTTCGCTTTTTGCCGACGGAGACGACCTCTTCGTCGGTGATTTTTTTGGCGCTCATGGCTTTCTCCTGTCTGTTTTGCGGCCGGCGGGTTTTGCGGCGCGGCCCTGCGGCCGTTCCGCCGAACCGTCGCGGCGCAGGTAATAGGGGCGGCGCGCCTCACGCGCGGCGCGGGCCGCTTCGCGCGCCTGTTCACGGGCGCGCTGTTTCTTTTCGGCCTCTTTCCGGCGCAGTTCGGGGTTGATCTTAAACACGACGAGCACGCCGCCGATGGTCTGCACGACCTCGCAGCCGGTCTTGGCGGCAAGGTCCTCGCCGACCTCGCGGGGGGTGACG
>CADBON010000156.1 GCA_902796315.1 Oscillospiraceae bacterium
ATCGTTGTCGTCATCATGGCCATCCTGGTCGCAGTTGCTGTCCCGATTTACAGCGCTGTTACTAAGAATGCCCGCAAAAAGACCTGCATCGGCAACCAGCGCGAGATTATCTCCTCCGTCGGCAACTGGCTGATGCTCCAGTCCAACAGCACTATTTCTGGCACGTTCTATACTTGTGGCGGCAATGATGATCCTCACTTTGCAACCACTATCGACACGGGTAGCCCCAAGGACAGCGCAAAAGTTACCACGATTGGTACCACCGCCATTACTGGCGCGGATGCGGGTTCTGCTGACGTTGCTACTCTGTTCAAAACCGTTCCGGTTTGCCCCGATGCCAGCAACTACATTACCGTCACAATTGCATCAGGCAGTACTGATGGCAAAGCCACTGTTTCCACTTCGTGCTCTGCTCCCGCTGCCGACGGTCACAAAGTTCCCGGCTTGAGCTAACTGAAACTCTAACACTCTTTTCCCCTCGGTTTACCCCGAGGGGAATTTCTTTTACCCGAAAGCCACACGGTTGTGCCGCGTTTACCCCCTCGGTCGCCGCACGGAAGATTTGGGCGGGAGAGGCCGCGCACCCTGCGGCGAAACCCGCGGCGCGGTTGGGGGCTCTCGGTAAGCCACACGGTCGTCCCGCATTTACCCCTTTTATCGCCGCACGAAAGATTTGGGCGGGAATGGAAACGCACAGCGCGCCGGGGCGATCTTTGCGGCGCGGGAAGGACGACCGCTCGTACCCGCAGCCCCTCGCGCCGCGCAATGGGGGCGGGCCCATCAAATAAATACTGCACTGCCCCTGCGTTTGCGCAAAAACCGCGGGGCGCCTGCGAAAAACGGCGGCTGAGTTTTTCAACCCGGCCGCCGTTTTCATGAAATATTGCTGTAGCGCGATAGGGAATGAATTGACGGCGTTGCCGTCATGATTTGCCGCTGCGCGGCATGAATTGGCTGCGCCGTGAATGGAATTGCTTTTACGCCCCGCAGGGCAATTCACGTGCCGCAGGCACAATTCACGACGGAACGTCAATTCATGCGCCGACGGCGCAATTCATTGTGCGACCACCGGTCGCACTTTCGTGAAGTATCTCGCTCCGCTCGATATACAATAAAAAATCCGCAACGTGCCAACGGCGCATTGCGGATTCGTTTCATTGGGCGCCAAGTTGGTCGTTCCGCTCGCGTGTCAAGCAGGAAAAACATAAACTTGACTATCCTGTTGTTTTAAGTGTATAATATATTCAGAAAAGGAGGGATTGATTTGCCTACAAGACTATCCATTGAAAGTGCAATAAAAAATCTGCTTGTGAAATACAATGCGGATTATGCCCTCTTGTTCGGATCTTACGCCCGAGGCGAGGAAACGCCTGAATCGGACATTGACCTTGTTGTGTTTGGCGGCAACAATTTCAAAAAGTCCAACATTTTTGCTTTTGCTGAGGAATTACGGGAAATCACCGGCAAAGACGTTGACGCCTTTGAGATTTGTGAAATCAATCAGGAATCTGACTTTTATAACAACGTTATGAAGGAAGGAGTTAAAATCGCATGAACCATTCCGATTCCGAGCGTATCAAAAAAATCATTCAAACTTGGGAATCTCTTCAAAAACAAATCCTTGCACACGAAATCACGAAAGAATCCTTATTGAACGATGAGTTTTCACAGTGGGCGGTTACAACCCCTTTATATAACATTGGCGAACAGGTCTATAAGATCAGCACAGAGTTAAAAGAAAAGCACACCGATATTCCGTGGGCTATGGTAGCGGGATTAAGGCATCGTTTGGTGCACGATTATGAAGGTATCAATTGGACTATTATCGTCAATGTTGTTTTTGACGAAATGGACGGATTTGTTGAGTCGATCAAGAAAATTTGATGTAGCTACAGCAAGCATATAATTCATAAAAAACAAGCTGAGAGAAACGTTGCGTTCGTCTCAGCTTGCTTTTATATGCGAAAACTCACACGCGAATCTGCTCTGACTTATTCGACCGTAACCGATTTCGCGAGGTTTTTGGGTTTGTCGATATCGCAGCCGCGGTTTTTGGCGGTGTAGTACGACAAGAGCTGCATCGGAATAACGGCGAGCGAGCAGGTGAACCACTCGTCCGTGTCGGGCATGGTCAGCAGCACGTCGGCGTCGGCAAAGGCGTCGGCGTTTTTGTCGCCCGTCACGGCGACGGTCAGCGCGCCGCGGGCGCGTACCTCGCTCATATTGCTGTGCGTCTTGTCGGACATCCCGCCGTCCATGGCGATGGAGACCACGGGCGTGCCCTGCTCGACCAGCGAAATGGTGCCGTGCTTGAGTTCCCCGGCGGCGTACGCCTGGGAGTTGATATAGCTGATCTCTTTCATCTTCAGCGACGCTTCCATCGACGCGGCAAAGTCGAGCCGGCGGCCGATGAAGAAGATATCCTGCGTGGCGGCCATGGTTTCGGCCAGTTTACGGGCGGGCGCCTCGGCACGGTCGATGGCCTCTTGGATCTTATCCGGCAGGGCGGCCAGCTCGTGCGTCAGTTCGGCGCGGCGCGCCTCGTCGATGGTGCCGCGTGCGGCGGCGAAGCGCACGGCAAGGGCGTAGAACACCGCCAACTGGGCGCTGTACGCCTTGGTGGTCGCCACGGCGATCTCACGCCCGGCGTTGGTGTAAACGACGGCGTCGCTTTCGCTCGCGATCGCGCTGCCGCGCACGTTGACGATGGACAGCACCTTTGCCCCGCGCTCTTTGGCAAGCCGCAGGGCGGCAAGGGTATCGGCGGTCTCGCCGCTCTGACTGACGAAAACCGTCAGCGTACCCTCGTCCACGACGGGGTCGGCGTAGCGGAACTCGCTGGCGATCTCGGCGCGGCAGGGCACGCGGCAGAACCGCTCGAACAGCAGCTGGGCCGCAAGGCCGGTGTGGTAGGCGGAACCGCACGCCACGACGCGGATCTCTTTCAACCCGTCGCGCACGAACGCGTCGTCAAAGCCGAGGTCGAAATCGCCCGCCAGCAGGGGTTCCAGCGTTTTGCGAACGGCGGAGGACTGCTGCATGATCTCATAGAGCATATAGTGCTCGTAACCGCCCTTATCCATCGAGAGGGCGTCGGGCACGACGGTGACGGTCGCCTTTTCGCAGGGTTCGCCGTCGGGGGTGTAGAAGCGGATCTCGTCGCGGGTCAGCATACAGATCTCGCGATTCTCGATCTTATAAACCTCAGACAGCGTGCCGCCAATGGCGCCGACGTCGGAAGCGATGCACGAGCCGTCCTCGACACTTGCCGCGATCAGCGGGCTGCCGAGCGCGGCGGCAAAAATAGTATCGGGATAATCGGCGCACAGAATGCCGAGGGCGTACGAGCCCTTCAGGTGCTTCTGCGTTTCGGCAAGCGCCTTGACGACGTCGCCGGTATAGAATTTTTGCAGCAGGTGCGCGACCACCTCGGTGTCGGTCTCGCTCTCCCACTCCTTGTCGTCCGCCAGCACGGTGCGCTTGAGGGCGTCGGCGTTCTCGATGATGCCGTTGTGCACCAGGGTAAATTTGCCGTCCGGGCTGTTGTGGGGGTGGGCGTTCGCCTCGCTCGGGGCGCCGTGCGTCGCCCAACGGGTGTGGCCCACGCCGACGCATGCCTCCAGCGGCGTTTTGTCGAGGGCGTCACGCAGATTGGCGATCTTGCCGACGGCGCGCACGCGCTCGGGGCGGCCGTTCCGCAGAACGGCGATACCCGCCGAGTCATAGCCGCGATACTCCAGCTTGCCCAAGCCCTCCAGCAATTCCGGCGTGACGTTGCCAACGCCTGCTTTTCCGATAATTCCGCACATACGAATGATTCAATCCTTTCAATACAATATATCGATTATTTCCAGGCGTAGCCCAGCGAATTGATCAGGGCCACGACCTTTTCGGCGTACTGTTCGCACGTCTTTTGCGAGGTGCTTTCCACCATCACGCGCACGACGGGTTCGGTGCCGCTCTCGCGCAGCAAGATGCGCCCGGATTTGCCCAGCGATTTGCGGATGTCGTCCACCAACTGCCGCACCTGTTCGTCGGAGGTGACGGCGCTCTTGTTCTTGACGGTGACGTTGCGCACGGTCTGGGGGTACATTTTGACCGGCTCGGCAAGCTCGCTCAGCGGCAGTTTGCTTTCGACCATGCACTCGGTCAGCATGATCGCGGTCAGAATGCCGTCGCCGGTGCTGGCGTACTTGCGGATGATGGTGTGCCCCGTCTGCTCGCCGCCGAGACTTGCATCGTGCTCGACCATGGCGTCGTGCACGAATTTGTCGCCGACGGTGGTCTGAACGCACTCGATCCCCTCTTCTTCAAGCGCCTTGAAAAAGCCGATGTTCGACATAACGGTCGCCACAACGCGGTTGTTTTTGAGCAGGCCGCGCTTTTTGAGCATGCGGGCGAGAACGAACAAAACGTGGTCGCCGTTGACGATGTTGCCGTTCTCGTCCACGGCGATGCAGCGGTCGGCGTCGCCGTCAAAGGCAAAGCCGACGTCGCAATGGTTTTCGCGCACAAATTTGCGCAGTCCGCCCACGCTGGTGGAGCCGGCGTTCAGATTGATATTGACGCCGTCGGGCTCGTCGTTGATAACGCTGACCTGCGCGCCGAGGGCGCCGAAGACCGAGCGGGCGATCATCCACGAAGCGCCGTTGGCGCAGTCCAGCGCGATATGCAGCCGCTTGTAGGAGTTGGCGGCGACCGAGATCAGATAGCCGACGTAGCGGTTGCGGCCGGACGCCCAGTCAAAGATCTGCCCGATCTTTTCGCGCTTGGCAAGGGGCAGGTCGTCGCCGTCGACGCCAAGGCCCGCCACATCGCCGTCGATGTATTTCTCGGCAAGGGCAAGGGTGTGATCGTCCATCTTTTCGCCAAAGGCGTTGACGAGTTTGATGCCGTTATCATAATAAATATTATGCGAAGCCGAAATCATGACGCCGCAGTCGAACCCGTCCTGCCGCACGGCGTACGAGACCGAGGGCGTGGTCGTGACGTGCAGCATATAGGTATCGGCGCCCGAGGCGGTAAGCCCCGCGACGATGGCGTACTCGAGCATATAGCTCGAGCGGCGCGTATCTTTGCCCACGACGACGCGCGTCTTGTGGTTCGGCTCGCGGTTGCCCGACAGGGGCGAGGTGTAGTACCAGCCCAAAAACCGGCCGATGCGGTAGGCGTGATCGGCGGTCAGCGCTTCGTTCACCTCGCCGCGAAAACCGTCGGTGCCGAAGTACTTGAGGTTATAG
>CADBON010000157.1 GCA_902796315.1 Oscillospiraceae bacterium
CGGCAATACGAGCGGACGTTGGATTCGTATTTGTCAAAGGTTTCGGTATTCATAACTCACATTCCTTTCCACATCATGCAGAATACGGAAACAGTATACCACGCCCGACGAAAAATGTCACGGTTTTTCATAAAGAAATTCGTGTTTTTTCTGCGGTTTCGCCTTGCCATTTTTCAGCAATAATGATAATATGAATGTGTATATGCACGCGCATTCATCAGAAATCCGTTTTTTTGAAAAGGAGCACCTATGGGAAAGCCGATTTTGCTCACCCCGCATCTGACCCGCGTGGTCAGCCACTACAAAAAATTTGATCTGGAGGTTCCGCGCGAACTGCTGGACGGGCGCCCCGTCCGGCCCGATCTGCGCGATTTCCCCTATCCCCTGCCCCGGCCGAAGCAGGCCTACGTCTGCAGCTGTGCGGGTGAGGGCGGCGTGAAATGGTTCGGCGCGGACGGCGGCGTTACCCGCTACGACCCCTACGCCGACTCGCTCGCCGACGTCGTGCAGTATTGCAGCGCCCCGCGCGATCTACTCGACAACAACGTGCAAAACCTGCTCGCCGACGGCACGGGCGTGTGGGTGCTGACCGAAAACGGCGCCACCCATATCGAAATGAAACGGATTTCCGCCGCCGAAAAGGCCGAACTGCTGCTGCGCGAAACGCTGACGATCGTCGACCGCCGCGGCATGGTCAGCCAGCGCGCGCTCAGCGAAGCGCGCAACCTTGCTTCCGCGGTGCCGTACGGCCACAGCGACAACGACGGCGGCTTTACCGCCCTGTTCGCCATCGGCGAGATCTTTCACTACGAAACGCTGCGCCGCGAATACGGCGATTATGACCGGCGCACCCTCGCTCAGCGCGAGGTCGCCTGCCGCGCCAGCGAAGGCGCCCTGCTGCTGATGTACATCGCCGGGCGCGGCAACGGGTTTGTGGCGCGCTCTTACGTCACCAAAAACGAGCCCGTTCCCGACGACGGTCTGTTTTTCAAAAAGAACGGCGCGACCGCTTACTGCCTGAACACGGAGTTTGCCCGCAAGCGCCGCATGGTCGGCGTCGAGTGCCCCGCCGATTCGCCCATCCCCGAGCGCCTGCGCAAACTGTACGCCGACGAGGGGTATGAGGACGATGATATCACCTACAAAGGCGACACCAGCAGCGACGAGATCACCTTCCACTACCTGCACCTGCTGGTCGCGCACGAGTTCCTCGGCCGTGAGGACGCCGAGTACGACACCCTGCTGCGCACGGCGGCCGTCAACACCATGACGCACATCATCGACAACGGCTTTACCCTGCACGACGCCACCGACGAGCCGACCACCTGGGCCAAGTGGAACCCCGAATATTTCGCCACGCCCGACGGGTACGCCGACGCCGCGCTCAATTCCGCCGAGGTGATGATGTACCTGCGCGTGACCATGCGCCTGACGGGTGAGGAGGGCCGCTGGAAAAAGGCCTATGACCACCTGCTCTCCATCGGGTACGGCGATCTGCCGATGCAGCACTTCGACCGTTTCCACCAGGTCTGTATGTCCATGCACGTCGACGACCGCGAGGAGATGATGTACGGCGATCACGCGCTTGCCGTCGCCGCCTTCTGGGGGCTGATCACCCTGGAGCCGGACCCCGAACTGAAAGAAAAGTTCCGCCGCGGCTTCCGCTCGTGGCTGAACACGATCGAGCCCGAATACAACCCCGGCTACTACTTCCTGTATATGCTCAGCGACCCCGACAACGCCGATCCCGACGAGGAGCGCATCCGCACGTGGTTCGCCCGCGCCAACGTCAGCCGTCTGGCGGCCGGCGTGTCGCTTGATCGGCGCGTGGATATTCCCGCCCGCGTCCTGCGCGGCGGCGCGCTTGAAACCTCGGCCCTGCTGGCCCAGGACGAGCGCTTTATCTCCAAATACGACCGCGACCCCTACGATTATAAAAACGAAGACAGCGGCGGCGTTTACACCGTCGAATGCTGTACCCCCTACACCTTCGCCTACTGGCTCGGGCGGTATTTCAAGTTTATTGAGGAGGCGGACGCGTAATGGAAAACATCTATTGTATCGGCAACGCCCATCTGGATCCCGTTTGGCTCTGGCGCTGGCAGGAGGGCTGCGCCGAAGTGCTGCAGACCTTCCGCAGTGCGGTCGAACGGCTCGGCGAGTATGACGATTTCGTCTTTACCTGCTCGTCTGCGGCCTACTACCGCTGGGTGGAAGAACTTGACCCCGAACTGTTTGAAAAGATCCGCGCCCTCGTCAAAGAGGGGCGCTGGGTGCCCGTGGGCGGCTGGTGGGTGCAGCCCGACTGCAACCTGCCCTCGAACGAGAGTTTCGCCCGCCAGGGGCTGTACAGCCAGTTGTATTACTATGAAAAATTCGGCAAGATCTGCACCGTCGGCTACAACGTCGATTCATTCGGCCACAGCGCCATGCTGCCGCAATTCCTGACCAAGGCCGGCATGCACACCTACGTCTTTCAGCGGCCGAACACGAGCGAGAACCCCGACCTGCCCACCGACCTGTTTTGGTGGGATTCCGCCGACGGCTCGCGCGTGCTGACCTATCGTCTGCCCGCCGGCTATACTGCAAGCGGCACCGAGGATCTGGACGACGCCTACCGTCTGTGCAGCGACCGCGCCGCGGCGGACGGCCACGGGATGATGCTCTTTTACGGCGTGGGCAACCACGGCGGCGGCCCGACGAAGGGTGATATCGAGTACATCCGCGCCAAACTGCACGACGAGGGTTGGGCGGACGCCAAGTTCTCATCCCCCGACGAGTTTTTTGAAGAGCAGCTGCAGCGCGAACTGCACCTGCCCGCGCACAAGGGCGACCTGCAGCATCACGCCAGCGGCTGTTACAGCGTGACCTCGCGCGTCAAGGCGCTCAACCGCAAGGCCGAAAACCTGCTGACCGCCGCCGAAAAATTCGACACGGTCGCCTCGTACGTCACGGGCAGCAAGCCGCAGACCGCGGCGCTGGGCGAGGCGTGGAAAAAGGTCTGCTTCAACCAGTTCCACGACATTCTCTGCGGCTGTGCCATCCGCGAAGCGTATGACGACGTCGCCGCCTCCGAAGGCAGCGCGATCTTCACCGCCGAAGAGATCTACAACGCGGCGCTGCTGCGCCTTTCCTCGCTGGTCGATACCTGGGTGGACGGCGTTTCCGACCCGGTCCGGCATACGCGGCACGACGACGGCGGCAACTTCCCGCGCCCCGTCATCGTCTTTAACCCGCACTCCTGCGAAGCGCGGCTCCCCGTGCGCGTGTCCCACCCGAGCGAGACCGTCACCGACGCCGACGGCAACGAGGTGCTGTTCCAGAATGTGCGCGCCTCGCGCTCGAACGACGACCATCTCGACACCCTGTTTGCCGCCAAGGTGCCGCCGCTGGGCTATGCGACCTACTGGCTGACGCGCGACCGTCTGACCGCCGCCACGCCGACGCTGGAAGAGAACCAGAACCTGTTTATGGAAAACGAGTTCCTTTCCGCCGAGATCGACGGTGAGAGCGGCCTGCTGATCTCGCTCGTCGACAAAGCGACGGGATTCGACTACGCCGCCAACGGCCCGCTGTGCGTGCCGACCGTTATCGATGACAAAAAGACCGACACCTGGGCGCACAACGTTTTCAAATTCCACGACCTCAAGGGGCTGATGGAGCCCGTCGGCGTAGAGCGCGTCGAAAACGGCCGCCTGCGCTCGCTGGTGCGCACCCGTCACCGCTTCGGCGACAGCACCCTGACGCAGGAATTCTCGCTGACCGCGGGTCAGCGCGTGCTGCGGGTGGACTGCAAGGTCTTTTGGCGTGAGCCGAACACCCTGCTCAAACTCTCGCTCCCCGTCGGCGGTAAAACGCCCGTCGTCACCTACGAAGTGCCCGGCGGCTTTCTCAAAAAAAGCGCCAACGGGTTGGAGGAGCCCGCCCTGAACTGGGCGGATCTGACCGTCACGGCGGACGGCGAACGCCGCGGCATCGCCGTGATGACCGACTCGAAATACAGTTACGACTGCCCCGGCGCCGAGCTGCGGTTGACCGCCCTGCGCAACAAGATCTTTGCCGACCACTACTCCTACCGGCCGGCGGCGGATTTTGACTACACCGACGAGGGGCTGCAGCGCTTCTCGTACGGCCTCTACCCCCACGCGGGCGAGGCCGAGACCACCGACGTCACGCGTGAGGCGCACCTGTTCAACAACGAACTTGCCGTCGTGACGGCGGGCTACCACAAGGGCCCCCTGCCGCAGACGGGCTCCTATATGACCACCAACGCCGACAACGTGCTGATCACCGCCGTCAAGCGCTGTGAGGACGGCAGCGGCGACCTGATCATCCGTCTGTACGAGACGAAGGGCCGCAAAAACACCAAGTGCTATTTGATGAGCCCCCTGTTTGATAACGGTTTCTGGTACGATATTGCCGCCCACGAAAACAAAACCTTCCGCGTCGCAAAAGACGGGAAGGTGCTTGAGACCGATTTTTTGGAGGGCATCGTGCGCGCCGAGCCGCACAAAGATTAACGCCGCAGTTTCTTTTGAATGACGGGCGCGAGTTTTGCCGAGAGCAGGACCGCGCCCGCTGTTTTTACGAGGTCCGGCAGGACGAAGGGCGCCACGCACGCGCCCAGAGCCGTGCTGAACGAAACGGCGCCGCCCGCCGCGCCGTGCACCAGCACGAACCACGCCGTACCGAAGGCATAACAAACGACAAGGCCGATCAGACAGCCCAAGCTCTTGGCGCGCAAACCGTCGCCCGCAAGCCGCACCATCAGCCAATAGACCAGCGCCGTGAACACAAAGCCGAGCAGATAGCCGCCCGTCGGGCCCGCAAGGTGACCGAGACCCCCGGTAAAGCCCGCGAACACGGGCAGACCCGCCGCGCCGAGCGCCAGATACAGCAGCGTCGCCAAAAGACCGAGCCGCCCGCCAAGCATCGTCAGCGCGCAAAACACGCCGAAGGTCTGCAGGGTAAACGGCACGGGCCCCGGTACGGTCACGAACGAGCACACCGCGATGATCGCGGCGAACAGCGCGGTCAGCACCGTTGCGTAAACGTGTCTGCGATAGTTTTTCGGTTCAGCCATAGTGATTCCTCCGCGTGCTATTGTAGCACCGCGCCGCGGGTTTGTCAAAAGGTAAAAAAGCGCCGCCCCTTGGGGCGTGCAGGTTAGGGATTTCATAGATTTTGAAATGATCTTTTCCGCTGTAACTGCTTCAAACCGCGGGCTAAGGCGTCAG
>CADBON010000158.1 GCA_902796315.1 Oscillospiraceae bacterium
CGTCGCCAATCAGGTCGGCCTGCCCGCCATCGTGACCATTATGGCCATCTTCCTCGGCGGCAAGGTTTTCGGCGCGCTCGGCATCCTTATTCTTCCGCTGACGGTCGTTGTCATTAAATTGATGTACGATGAAGGCGTGCTCGGCAATAAAGCACACGATGACAGCGTTCTCGCGGAAGATGATCCTGAGAACGAGACGGCGGCGGACGACACCGACAAGTCTGACGCACCGGCCGAACCCGCGCCGGATGCGTCTGAGGATTAATCTATGATCGACATCCACTCCCACACCTTATGGCACCTTGACGACGGCTCTCCCGATCTGGACGAGTCCGTCGCCATGTGCGCTTTGGCGGCCGATACGGGTACGAAGTACCTGTTTCTGACGCCGCATCTGATCTATTGGGACGAGGCCGAAGACCTCTTCGACCGCCGCAACGAAAAAGCGTCGCATCTGCGCCACATCCTGCGCGAGGAGGGCATCCCCCTGCACCTGCGCACGGGGTTTGAAATTCTCTGCGACGACGAGATCTTTGAGATCAAGTATTTTCAGCCCTACACCCTGAACGGCACACGGTACATCCTCATTGAGTTCGACTTTTTCAAGACCGCGGAGGAGGACGTGCGCGCCTGGTGCCGCTATCTCACGTCTTTTGGACTGGTGCCGATCATCGCCCATCCCGAACGGTACGGCTTCGTGATGAACGATATCGCATCGATCGAACGGCTTTCAAAGGACGGCGTGCTGTTTCAGATCAACGCCGCTTCGCCCCTCGGCCTGTTCGGCGGGCGCGAAGGGGAGGTGGCGCTCACGCTGCTCAATAACGGCTACGTCGATTTCATCGGCAGCGACGCGCACCGCGCCCACGGCCGCAATACCAATATGGCGTCGCTCCTGCGCCGTTACCCCGAAGAGGTCGACCGCGACCTTGTGCACCTGGCCGCAAGCCGCAACCCTCGCGTCCTACTTCATGATGAACCGCTGACGCCCGTCCGTC
Organism: Oscillospiraceae bacterium; assembly: GCA_902796315.1. Lineage (GTDB taxonomy): Bacteria > Bacillota > Clostridia > Oscillospirales > Acutalibacteraceae > DTU089. Next base: position 999 of record CADBON010000158.1, read on the forward strand.
TCGGCCATCTGTCTGATTTATAAAAAAAGTTTTTCATAATTCCAAAAAAGAAACATAATTGAATAATACTGTGCTATTATTGGAACGTAAAATAAGGGAAGAAAGGAGGACTACACGATGTTAGATTCTATTTGGGCTCTTCTCGGTAACTATGGCCTGGACCTCCAGGAGATTTCTACTGCGATCCATTCGCTTTTCGGCAATACTCCTGCCGTAACGGATGCGGAGGGCAACGTTATTCAGGAAGCCGGTCACACGGGTTCTTTGGCGGCTCTTGCCGATTTCCCGCTTATCGGTATGATCCTTAATCTGTTCGCCGGTTTCGCTCCCGCTGTTGAGACGACTCTCAACTGATCGCGATCCCCGAAGAGTATTACTTTGGCTATCCCTGAGAGAGTGTGAGTTTTCGCACTCTCTCAATTTCTATGCACCGTTTGTTGGAGGCAGCTATGGCGGAAAAAAAACCGAACAATAAAAAACTGAACGGCCTGCTGATCGCGCTCGCCGCCGTCGTTGTGATCGGCGCGGTGATTCTGACGGTGGCCGTCGTACGGCTCGCCGGCAGGGGACGCAAGCCCGCACCGTCGTCCACCCGCTATGAAACGACGACGCAGCCGACCGCCGCGACCACGGTTGCCGACACGGTTCGGACCGCTGTCGTGCCGCAGCCCGACACCACTGCTTACGTGCCCGTGGAGGAACCCACGCTGCCGCCCGTCGCAACGGAGGGCGGGACCTTCGCCCCGACCTTTGTGCCCCTTCCGCCGACCCAGCCGGGCGAGACCACTACGATCCCGCCCGAAGTGCAAAAGTATACCACGCTCGTCAAAACGGGTGACAATTATTTGAGCGACGATCCTTCCAACGAGTTTATCGCTCTCATCGCCTCGAAAAAGAACATCGATCCCGCGCTGCTCGTCGCCATTTACGCCATCCCCAATATGGGCAACAACTTTGTGCTCGAGTTCAACGGCGAACGCGACGCGCAGGGGAACGTCATCAAAAGTCCCGACACGCTCAAGACCGTCTATAACATCGGCACCGACAACAGCATCAAGCAGACATCCGGCAAACTCACCGGCAACGTCGGCATGAACTACGCCGAGGGAATGCTCAGTTTCGGCCTTGTGCAGGAGGTCGTTATGCCGCAGTATCCCGACTACTTCACCGGGGTAGAGGACAGACGCCCCAACCATTGAACGCCTATTATATATAATGTATATAACCGTCCGGCGGAGGCCCCCGAAAAGGGCTTCCGCCGGCGCTTTGTCAAAGTGACGAAATCTCTTTGAAAATTTCTCAAAAAATGCCAAAAAAACTCTTGCAATTTGAAAAGTGCTGTGTTATTATGTTTAGGCCTGCGAAAGGGCGTAGTGTGTCCTTTTGCGGCAGACAGGCGTTGATGTGGGATGTGGCTGCCCTTGTAGGCAG
>CADBON010000159.1 GCA_902796315.1 Oscillospiraceae bacterium
CATCAGGGACGCACGCGGGCTGACGTCCGTACGGCCGTGATTGTAAAAGCGTCGGTTGTCAAGCATCCACAGACGGGGCGTGAATTCACCCGGCTTGACGTCCTTGAGAGCATCCGCCATCTCATAGAGATTGGCGTCAAACAAATCGATCTGCGCCAGCACTTCCGCCTCGACGAACGAGGGGCGGACGGCCGCACCGAATTCCAGTTTACCGTGGTGCGAAATGAGCATATGCTGCAGCAGGATCTTTTTGGTCTCGTCCACGCCCAGTTCGTCGCACCGCCGGCCGACTTCCTCCGCCCCCATCACGAGGTGGCCGAGGAGCATTCCCTCCAGCGTATGGCCGTTGACAAGTCCGGCCGTGGAGACCGTATACTCACGGATTTTGGCGATATCGTGCAGGATCGCGCCGGCGAGCAGCAGATCGCGGTCGAGAAACGGATAAACCTCACACGCGGCTTCGGCAAGGCGCACCAGCGACAGCGTATGGTACAGCAGACCGCCGTTCATCGCGTGGTGCAGTTTTTCGGCTGCGGGGTAATACAAGAACCGACTGCGATTGTCGTCAAGCAGGGCCAGCACGACCTTTTTGATGTCGGCGTCCTGAAACCCGTTCGCCGTATCGCAAAGAACGTCAAACATCTTTGCGGCGTCATACTCGGAACTCTTGACGTAATCGGACAACACGATGTGATCGTCTTCGGTCACAGGACGAAAACGCTCGATAATGAACTGATCGGCGCCGTTGTAGGATTGCAGACGGCCGCGCACTTTGATGATGGTGTTCGGCGCGGGCAGCGGGACGGTCTCTTTATAATCCCACTGTTTGCAGGAAATGTCGCTGTCTTTGTCTGACAGCACCATATCCAAAAACATCGTTCCGTTTTTGGCGTTCTTTTTCTCACAGGATTTGACAAGGCCGAATCCTTCCAACTGGCCGGATTCGCTCACTCTGTTGAATTGCAAGGCAGCACCAACTTCCATAAATTCACTTACTCTTTCATTATAATATTTTCGAGATGAATGTCAAGAATAGCAAGGAAAAAAGGCGGTGAAAGTTCATGAAAAAGCGGGTGCTGTCCCTGACAACGGTCTTTTTGCTGTTGCTGTCGCTGCTGGCGATCAAAACGGGACGCGAATGCCTGCGGCCGCAAGCCGCTGCCGCACAGAGCAGCACGCGGTCGCTGACGGTGGACGTTATCCGCGGCGATCTGCTTGACTGCCGCGGCCGTTCCTTCACAAACGTGACCGAACGACGCGCCTACTGCGTGGTCCCGACAGCCGCGGCCCCGTCCTTTTTACGGGCTGCAAACGCCGAAAGAGAAACCGAAGAGGCCCTGCAAAACGGGATGCCGGTCATTGTGAAAACAGACAAGGCACTTACGCTGCCGACGGACGGCTGTGCGAAAGCGATCACGACCTTTGCGCGTTACACCGACAGCACAGCCGTGCACCTGCTCGGCGACGTGAACGCGGACGGGTGCGGCGCCGGTGGACTTGAGGAATGTTTTGACGACGAGCTTCGCACCGCAGGCGGTGAACTTTCCGTCGTGTATGAAGCGGACGCACTCGGCCGTCTTTTAGCGACCGAGCCGGTCGGCATTCACGGCAACGGCTATTACACCCGCGGCGGCGTTATGCTGACGGTTGATAAAGCCGTTCAAGAGATCACCGAAAAGGCGCTGCGGAATAAGGGCGTATCGCAGGGCGCGGCGGTGGTACTGGACGTTCAAACGGGCGGGATTCTGGCGCTTGCAAGCGCGCCGTCCTACGAACGGGAAAACGTTGCCGCGGTCTTGAACGATGCGAGCGCTCCCCTGCTGAATCGCGCGCTGTGCGCCTACCCGGTCGGCTCGGTATTCAAGGTCGTGACTGCGGCGGCCGCTCTCGAAAACGGCGAGATCCTCGGCAAGACTTACTGCGGCGGCAGCGTCACGCTGAGCGGCAACCGCTTTTTCTGTCACAATCGCGGCGGGCACGGCTTTCTGACGTTCGAGAAAGCGATGGCGTATTCATGCAACCCGTATTTCATTGAATGCGGTGTCAGCGTCGGCGGAGCGGCACTGCTTTCCGAAGCAAAGGCCCTGCGTTTCGGCGATGCGCTCGATATCGGCGGCGGCCTGACGGCAGAGAGCGGAACGCTGCCCAATCTAAAATCCCTCAACAGCGACGCGGCGGTCGGCAACCTCAGTTTCGGGCAGGGTGAACTGACGGCAACGCCCCTGCAGATCGCCGCGCTCTACAATACCATAGCGGCAGGCGGCGTATACCGCGCCCCGCACGCCGTTCAAGGGTTATTGAGCCGCGACGGAGATTTTTCGCCAATGCCCGTAGAGAAAGAAACCCGCGTACTCTCGGCAGAAACCTGCGCCGCGCTGACGAAAGCACTGGCCGCCTGCGTCGAATACGGCACGGCGGAGGACGCTGCAAGCGACCGTTACACCTGCGCCTGCAAGACCGCGACGGCGCAAACGGGCACCTTTGACGAAAAGGGTGACGAGAGGTGCGTGACGTGGTTCGTCGGCTTTTTCCCGCTTGAAAGACCGCGCTATACGGTCTGTATCGTAAAAGAAAACGGGATCTCCGGCAGTGTTGACGGAGCGCCCGTTTTCAAAGAAATAGCGGAAGCGATTACGCAGTACGATCTCACTCGCACGCCATAACGTTTTTGGCGGCAAGCATCACGCCGACCTTGGCGCTGTGGTAATTCAGACCGCCCTGCATCCAAACGGCGTACGGCTCGCGCAGCGGGCCGTCACCCGACAGTTCGGACGAGGCGCCGTCGGTGAAAGTGCCGGCGGCCATGATCACATCGTTATCGTAACCGGGCATCGGCCACGGTTCGGGCGTGACGAAACTGTCGACCGGCGATCCGCTTTGCAGACCGCGACAAAAGGCAATGAGTTTTTCGGGCGTGCCCAGGCGCACGCTCTCGATAATATCGGCGCGTGTTTCATCAAACCGGGGCGATACCTCATAGCCGAGTTCTTCGAACAAAGCGGCCGTAAACGCGGCAGTTTTCAGCGCTTCTCCCGTCAGATGCGGGGCGTTGAACAATCCTAAAAACAGGTCGCGGCTCGTGCCGAGCGTCGCGCCGATCTCGCGCCCGATGCCGGGAACGGTCATGCGATACGAACAGAGTTCGACCAGATCTTTTCGCCCGGCGATATATCCGCCGCTTTTGGCGATGCCGCCGCCGGGGTTTTTAATGAGCGATCCCGCAAACAGATCGACGCCCGTGTCGCCTGGCGCGCCCTCTTCGCAAAACTCGCCGTAGCAGTTGTCCAGCAGCACGAGCGCGTCGGAAGAGTTGTGAACGAGCGTCGCGATCGCAGAGATATCCGCATGGGTCAGCGTCGGCCGCAGAGAGTACCCGCGTGAACGCTGAATATACACGGCGCGGTACGGCTTTTCCGCCAGTTTTTGCGAGAGGGCGGCCCGATCGACGGTGCCGTCCGCGCAAAGGGGCAGATTTTCCCACGTGACGCCGAAATCCTTAAGCGAGCCCATCCCCTCCCCGCTCAATCCGATCACGGAGTGGATGGTATCGTACGGCATACCGGTCGCGCAGAGCACCGCGTCGCCGGGGCGCAGCACGCCGAAGAGCATCACACCAAGGGTATGGGTACCGCTTGCGAACGAGTGACGGATGAGCGCGTCTTCCGCGCCGAAAACGCGGGCCGCGACCTCGTCAAGCGTCTCGCGTCCGCGGTCACCGTAACCGTAGCCGGTCGACCCGGCAAAATGCGCGGCGCTGACTTTCGCGTCGATAAAGGCGCGCAGTACGCGCTGCTGGTTGCATTCCGTCACGCGGTCGATCGCTTCAAAAACCGGGCGGCACTTTTCCTGTGCCGTATCCGCAAGCCGCGTCAACGTTTCGTCAAAATCAAAGTAAGTCATCAACAATCCCTTCATATACACAGCCGCGCTCCGTAAAGCCGGCGTTTTTATAAAACGGCACGGTTTCCCGCTCACACCAAAGGGTGACCGTGTTTTTGCCGTACTGCCGCAGGCGGTGGACAAGCGCCGTCACACAGGCGGTCCCCACGCCGCGTCCGCGCGCATTCGGCGAAACGGCGACACCGCTGATGCAGGCGCCGTCAGCAGAGAAATAGGGCGCCGCGGCTGCGCCGACGACAGCGCCGTTTTCGACAAACAGCGCACACGCGGCGCTTTCTGCAACGATGCGCTGTGACAGCGCGAGGTAAAACGATTCTCGCTCTGCTTCCCGTTGAAACAGGAGTTCGGCGGCAGCGCGGTACTCGCTTTGCGAAGAACCGGGCGTCAAAAACCTCACGTCTTCCGTGCATCCGCCGACGCTTGTCGCCGTCATCAGCGGCAGAGCCCGGCTTCGCGGCAGCGGAATTTCCGCCAAGATCAAATCAACGCCCGAAAGATGGCAAAACGCAGCGATCTCCGCAAGCGGCGGCGACCTGTCCGCCGTGACGTAAGCCGTCGTGCCGACAAGACCAAGCAGCGCGGTCCGGCCCGTTTCATCCGTCTGTTCAAACAGCCCGCCGCCAAAGCGTTCGGCTGTCTCCAGACACGGTAAGAGCGGCGAAAAACCGCCGCTCAAAAGGTCTGTATGTCGAACACGGACGATCATATCTCACATCCGCCGTGCGCGCGCACCGAGAGAATGTAGCAGGAGTTCTCACCGAAAACGGCGCGCATTTTGGCGGTGTAATCATCCACCAACTCGTCCGGCAAAAAGACCTGAATGGTGCCCGCAAAGCCGCCGCCGTGCACACGGTAGCCCGCCTTACCACGCAGCCACTCTTCTGTCAGACAGAGGGCAAGTGCAACGGGCTGTTCGGTCGGATGGACGGCGGTAAAGCAGTTTTGGTTATACATAAACGAGGAACGGCCGCTTTCGACAATGATCTTTTTGAACTCTTCAAAATCACCGCTGTTGAGCGCCGCGGTCAGACGGACGACGCGGCGGTTCTCATTATAGAAATGCAGGGCGCGTTCCACAGCACGGTCGCCGGTCTGTTTGCGCACGTCGTCGAGACGGGCAAACAACTGCTCCTCGGGCAGTTCGCGCAGAACGCGCTTGCCGAAAAACGCGGCGACGGCGTTCATCTCACTGCGGATGGCGGCATAATCGTCGGTCAAGTCGGCATGATTGCCGCCGGTGTCGATGATGCACAGCTTGTGGCCGCAGGCGGAAAGATCGAAATCCACCTTTTGGATCTGCGGGTTTTCGGTGCTGGCGAAGTCGATGGCGACAAAACCGCCGACCGAGCAGGCCGTTTGATCCATCAAACCGCAGGGTTTGCCGAAAAAGACGTTTTCCGCGTACTGCGAGACCTGCGCGACGGTGACGGCATCGACCGCGCCGCCGTTGTAAAGACCGTTGAGGATGGTGCAGATCAGCACTTCATACGCGGCGGACGACGAAAGGCCGGAACCCGAAAGAACGCGCGACGTTACCGCGGCATTAAAGCCGCCGACGGCGTAACCGAGCTCCCGAAAACGCGCGCACACGCCGCGAATGAGCGCGGCGCTGGTGCCGAGTTCATTTTGCTGCGGGTTAAGGTCCGCCGTGTCGATCTCCAGCGGTTCGTACCCCTCGGAGCAAACGCGGATCACACCGTCGGAACGGGCGGCGACGACGGCGACGGCATCCAGATCGATAGCGGCCGCCAGTACTTTACCGTTGTTGTGATCGGTGTGATTGCCGCCGACCTCGGTGCGACCGGGCGCCGAGAAAAAGCGAAGGTCGCCTGCGCCGAACTCCGCGGCAAAGCGTTCCGCAAGCGCACGATAGCGTGCAAGCTGTGCGTCGGCCTCGTTGCCGTACACAACGGCAAGGCGGCTTTTAAACGCCGGAGAATTCATTTCATTCAGATTCATTTTTGTCATCCTTTTTCACAAGATTGAGTATCAGATCCACGATCAGCAGCGACAAGCCGCTGAGCAGCAGCAACACGATAATGGGCGCCGTGAAGGCGACCGTAAAGGGGTTGGTCATATTGCGGCCGACCACGCTCCATGAAATAAGGCGCGGCAGATAGCCGATGAGCGCCAGCACCGAAAAACGGCGGTGCCGCATCTGCGTCGTGCCGTACGTGCGGTACACGGCCCCGAGCGGTACGAAGGGAATAAACGACAGCAGCGGCAGCATCCAGTTATTGCCGCCCCCGTTGATGGCCATAAACTCGGTCAAGCCGGTGGACTTCATCACCAGCTTGTGCGCTCCGCCGCCCCCGAAACGCTTGCCCCATTCAAATTTAAAATTGGCAAACAGCAAAAAGCCGAGCGCATTGAGAATGGCGGCGATATACATCGGGAACACAAGACCGCTTGCGACGAGTAAAACCGAAAACGGGATCACGGGCAAAAAGCCCTTCAGAACGAACGAGAGAAGGATCACGGCAAAGGCGGCCGGCTTGTTCAGACCGCCGACGAATTGCTCAAACTGCGCAAACCACGCGTCGACGTCGGCAAGACTCTGCTGGACTTCGGGCAGCGTCATCAGATACGTGACAAACGCGAGCACGGCCGCGAGGATCAAACAAAAAAGCGCAAGCCAGCGCAGGGATACGCGCCTGCGGCGGGTGTCGGTCTGCGGAGCCGTTTTCAACCGCGTCCCTCCTTCCCATACAATACACCTATTTTATAACAGAACCGCCGCAAGGTCAAGCACAATATTTTGGTTGAAAGCCGCCGCTTTATCGTGTATAATACAGATATAAGGTTTTGGGGAGGTACGACCATGAAACTGACCTGCGTGATTTTGGACGCCCATGCCGCCAACCCCGGCGATCTGAGTTGGGATTGGCTGAAAAAAGATTTTGACTTGACCGTTTA
>CADBON010000160.1 GCA_902796315.1 Oscillospiraceae bacterium
AGGCGCAGACGCGCTTCAAAATCCACGTCGTACTTGGTGTGGTAGGTCAGCACGGTCTTGGCGTGGCCGTCCTTGTTGGTCAATCGCTGCAGTTCCGACGAGCAGAGGGGGCAATGGATGTGCACCAAATCAAAGTCCATCGCCCGCACGTCGCGCACGATCTTGGGCACGAAGGGCCAGCCGACGCGATAGCCGACCTTACCCGGGCCGCCGAAACTGAGATAGGGGTAGACCCGGAAGGGGTAGCGTTCGTAATGGCCCTCTTTATAACGGGGCGTCACAAGGGTGACGTCCACGTCGTCGTAGCGGCTCAGGCAGGTGCAGTAATTGTTGACGACCTGCGAAACGCCGTCGATGTTGGGATAAAAAGAATCGACGAAAATGCCGATCTTCATTTTGCCGTTGTCCATAACCGTCTCCTTTGGCGGGTGTTGTCGGTGTGTAGAAGAGTATACCACAAGCCGGCGCAAAAATCCACTATCGGATTTTAAGCCCGCAGGGCGTTCAGGTCCGCTTCGGCCTGCGCGCGGTCATAGCCGCCGGGCGAGTTGTCGAAATTGCGCACGGGGCCGTCGAAGCGGGCGCACCACGCGGCGATCTCATCGGGCGAGGCCGCGAGCGTGACGTCCGTCAGTTCGCGGATCACGCGCCGCACGCCATCGACGTCGGCGTCAAACAGCGCGGCGTACTCGCAAAAGCGATCGGGCGCAAACCGCTGCGCCCGCGGCAGGTACGAATCATACAGCGCCGTGCAGGCCTTGCCGTGCGGCACGCCGCAGTGCTCGGTCAGCAGATAGCCGACCGTGTGGGGGAAGCCCGTGCCCGTGGAATTGATGCCCAGCCCCGCGTCGATCGACGCAAAGTACAGCGCGTCGCGGCCGGCCTCGTCGGGCAGGGCGTGGGTTTCGGCGAACGCGCGCAGGGCGCGCCACAGAGCGGGCAGGGCGCGGCGGCAGGCGCTGTCGGTCAGCACGCCGCGTTTGGGCGAAAAGAAACTTTCGGTCGCGTGGGCAAAGGCATCCAACGCCGTGGAGACCGTGCCGTCATAGCCGACGGAATAGGTGTAGCGCGGGTCGAGGAACGACACCGCCGCGTAACAATCGGCGCCCGAGATGCTCTTTTTGCGGCCGTCGGCGTCGTTCGTCAGCACCGAAACGCCCGTGACCTCGCTCCCCGTTCCGGCGGTGGTGCCGACCAGCAGCACGGGCAGGGCGCTCGTCGGAATTTTTCGTCCGTACAGTTCCGCGGCGCCGAAATCGGGATGGCACGCGCAGATGGCGACCGCTTTGGCGGCGTCCAGCGCGGAGCCGCCGCCGATGCCGACGATAAACTCCGCCTCGGCGCGGCGCGCCTGCTCCCCTGCCTCAACGACGGAGGAAACAAGCGGATTTTGCCGGATGTCGTTATAGACGGTCCATGCGACGCCGCCCGCTTCGAGAGCGGCCTCGACGTCGGCAAGGGCGCCGCTTTCACGCGCGGCGTTCCTCCCCGTGACCAGCAGACAGCGTTTGCCGAATGCGGCGAACGTGGACGCACATTCGCGCACACAATCCTTGCCGGCGATCAGCCGAACGGGCATATATACCTGTTTATTCATCACGTGACTCCTTTTCCGTTGGACTTTTTTCACAAATCCGTATACCATATTTATAACATTCTGCGATTGAAAAATCAAGAACGATATTGTATAATACGTAGTATAGGGTAATATGGGGAAAATTGGAGGGTTGCGACGGTGGACAGGTTTTTTCGCAAGGGCGATATTCTCGTACTTGTCCTGACAGCCGTCGCTTTTTTCCTTTTATTCTTCGCCGTTCGTTCCGGCGGAAGCGGCACCGCGACCGTCACCGTGGACGGCAAACCCTACGGCACCTATTCCCTGAAGACCGACCGTGTGATCACGCTCGACACCGTGCCGGCGGTCACGCTTGAGATCCGCGACGGGACGATCGCCTTTGTGAACGCGCACTGTCCCGACAAGGTCTGCGAACGCGCCGGACGGCTCTCGCACCCCGGCGACACGGCCGCCTGCGTCCCCGCGGGCGTGGTCGTGACCGTTACGGGCGGCGATGAGACCGGGCCCGACGCCGTGGCGTATTGAGGGGTGGCGGCATGAAAAAGCGCAACCCCGCCGCCAAAGCGGCCCTGTTGGGCGTCTTTTGCGCCGAAGCGATCGCGGTCAGTTTTCTCGAATCGCTCCTGCCGGAATTTCTGCCCCTGCCGGGGGTGAAGCCCGGGTTTTCCAATATCGTGACGATGTTCTGCGTGTCGACACTGGGCTGGCAATACGGCCTGACGGTCACGCTGTTCAAGGCGGTTTTCGCCCTGCTGACGCGCGGCACGACGGCGTTCTTTATGAGCGCCTGCGGCGGTCTGTTGAGTTGGCTCGTGATGGTCCTGCTGTTCCGTTTCGCCGCGGGCAAACTCGGTTGCCTGGGCATCGGTCTGACGTGCGCGGTCGCGCACAACGCCGGGCAACTCGGCGTGGCGGCCGTTCTGCTCGGCCCGTCGGTGCTGGCGCTGTCGCCCGGTCTGCTGTTGGCGGGCGCCGCCGCGGGATTGGTCACCGGCACCGTACTGCGGCTGCTGCTGCCGGTCCTCAAAAAACAAACGGAGAGATTTCTCTCCCCTCCCCAACGCACTATACCACCTAAGGAAGTGGATGATTAAATGGCAAAACGCGCACCAGGAATTTTCGCGCCGGTCGGCAGAGGCCGCGGCGGCGTGAAGGTACCGCACCGCAAAAACACGCGGGATCTGGCCGTCGTCCGAATGGAACCGGCCCCCGAGCAAGTCGTGCTGCCCATGCAGCAGCATATCGGCGCGCCCTGCCAGCCGACCGTACAGGTCGGCGACACCGTCAAGGTCGGGCAGGTCATCGGCGATACCGACAAGTTCGTTTCCGCGCCCATTCACGCCAGCGTGAGCGGTACGGTCACCGCCATCAAAGACACGGTCCTTGCAAACGGGCGCCTCGCCCCCGCCGTCACGATCGAATCGGACGGCGAAATGACCGAGTTTGAGGGTATCGAGCCCCCCACCGTCAACGACACCGCCGATTTCTGCAAGGCCATTCGCGCCTCGGGTCTGGTGGGTCTGGGCGGCGCGGGTTTCCCGAGCCACGTCAAATTCACCCTCAAGCCCGACGTGCACGTCGACACGCTGGTCATCAACGCCGCCGAGTGCGAACCGTATATCACGGTCGACTACCGCGAAATGATCGACCACACCGAAGCCGTGATCGAGGGCATTGAAAAGACGCAGGAATATATGCACATTCCGAACGCCGTCATTGCCGTCGAGGACAACAAACCCGACGCGATCGCGGCACTGAAAAAATGCGCCGACACGCACGGCGACGGCTCGATCAAGGTCGTGCAGTTGCCCTCGCGCTACCCGCAGGGCGCCGAAAAGATGATCGTCCTGTCGGCGACGGGGCGCAAGATCCCCTTCGGCAAACTGCCCGCGGACGTCGGCTGTATCGTGATGAACGTCGCGAGCACGGCCTTCGTCGGCCGCTACCTCGAGACCGGCAAACCCCTCGTCAGCCGTTCGCTGACCGTGGACGGTTCCGCGATCACCAATCCGCAGAACGTGCGCGTGCCCATCGGCACGAACCTCAATGAACTGATCAACTTCTGCGGCGGCTTCAAGGGCGAGGTCGACAAGGTGCTGGCAGGCGGCCCGATGATGGGTACCGCCCTGGTCAACACCGACGTACCGATCTTGAAGAGTTATAACGCGGTGCTCGCCTTCCAGAAAGGCGCGCTGCGTGAAAAGCCCGACAACGACTGCTTCCGCTGCGGGCGCTGCAGCCAGGTGTGCCCGATGGGCCTTATGCCGACCAACATCATGCGCTCGGTCAAGGCGCACGACGTGGACGGTCTGCAAAAGAGCGGCGTGGTCGCCTGCATGCAGTGCGGCTCGTGCGCTTACGCCTGCCCCGCCGGCCGTCCGCTGGTGCAGTACCTGGTACTTGCCAAAGATATTCTGAAGGAGGAGGCGATGAAAAAATGAGCGACAATGCGCTGATCCAAAAAATCAAACCGACCGTAACGGCATCGCCGCACATCAAGTCGCACGCCACCTCACAGCGGATGATGCTTGACGTCATCATCGCGCTGATCCCCGCGCTGGCGGCTTCCGTCTACGTCTTCGGCCCGCGCGTGCTGCTGGTGGAGGGCATCAGCGTGGCGTCCTGCATGCTGTTTGAGTACGTCGCGCGCAAAATCATGGGCCGCCATAACACGCTGGGCGACCTGAGCGCCGTCGTGACCGGCCTGCTGCTCGCCTTCAACCTGCCTTCCGGCATTCCGCTGTGGATGGTCCCCATCGGCGCGTTCGTCGCCATCGTGGTGGTCAAACAGTTCTTCGGCGGGATCGGTCAAAACTTCGTCAACCCCGCGCTGATGGGGCGCATCATCCTGATGGTCTCGTTCGCGGGCGCCATGACGACCTGGCCCGAGGTCTATAACTGGCACGCGCCCGCCGTGGACGCGATCTCGTCCGCGACGCCCCTCGCCGTACTGAAAGCCGGCGGGGAACTCCCCTCGCTGACCGAGATGCTGCTCGGCCTGCGCCCGGGCTGCCTGGGCGAGACTTGCGCGGTCGCGCTGCTGCTCGGCGGCGTGTATCTGCTCGTTCGCCGCGTCATCAGCCCGACCATCCCGCTGGCGTTCATCGGCACCGTGGCCGTGTTCATGGCCATCGCCGGCCCGCAGGACGCCATGCCGCTCGGCCGCGTGGACTTTGTGCTGTATAACCTGCTCGGCGGCGGTCTGCTCATCGGCGCCATCTTTATGGCGACCGACTATTCGACCTGCCCGCTGACCTTCAAAGGCAAGATCATTTACGGTATCGGCTGCGGCCTGGTCGCCTCGCTGATCCGTTATTTCGGCAATTACAACGAGGGCGTCTCGTTCGGCATCATTCTGATGAACCTGCTGGTGCCGCACATCGACAACCTGACCAAACTCAAACCCTTCGGCTATCAGAAACCGCCCAAAGAGAAAAAAGCAAAGGAGGCGGAGGCGAAATGAAGAACAAACCGTTCAAAGAGATCCTCGTCCCCGCCCTCGTGCTGTTTCTGATCGGGCTTCTCTGCACGGCGCTGCTGGCCGGCACCAATCTGCTGACCAAGGAGAAAATCGCCGCCACCGAAAAGAAAAACGCCGACGAAGCCAAGGCCGCTTCGTTCGCCGCGGCCGCCTCGTTTGAGGACGCCGAAACCGACGGCGCCGTCTACTATAAGGCACTGGGCAGCGACGGCACGCTGCTCGGCTACGTGTTTGACGTGACCGTCAAGAGTTACGGAGGCGACCTGAAGTGCATGGTCGGCATTTCGACCGAGGGTCGCGTGGTCGGCACGCAGATCACCGTGATCGACGACACGCCCGGCCTGGGCATGAAGGCCAAGACCGACCCAAACTTTTTGGCGCAATATATTGACAAAGAGGCGGGCGTCACGGTCAAAAAGGGCGACGCCGCGGGGAATGAGATCAACGCCATCACGGGCGCGACCATCACCTCCAAGGCGGTCACCCAAGCGGTCAACGACGCGTTTGACCTCTATTCCAAGATAAAGGACGGTGACAGCAATGGCTGACGAAAAATGCAGTCTCCGTAAAGAGTTTACAAAGGGCCTGCTGCGCGAGAACCCCGTGCTGCGGCTGGTGCTGGGCACCTGCCCGACCCTCGCCGTTTCCACCTCGATGGTCAACGCCATCGGCATGGGCGTCGCGGCGACCATCGTGCTGGTGTGCTCCAACATCGTGATTTCGGCGCTGCGCAAGGTCATTCCGGGCAAGGTGCGCATCCCCGCCTACATCGTGGTCATTGCCAGTTTCGTGACCATGGTGCAGATGCTGGTCAAGGCGTTCGTTCCGGCGCTGGACAGCGCGCTGGGCGTGTACCTGCCGCTGATCGTCGTCAACTGCATCATCCTGGGTCGCGCCGAGGCGTTCGCCAACAAGAACCCGGTGCTTGCCTCCGCTGTGGACGGCATGGGTATGGGCGTCGGCTTTACGGCGGCGCTGTTCTGCATGGCGCTGGTGCGTGAACTGCTGGGCAACGGCACGCTCTTTGACGGCGCGCAGAACCTGCTGAAGGTATTCGGCGACAACGTGCTGGGCGGCTTCAACGGCGTGACCATCCCCCACTTCACCCCGATCACGGCGTTCATTCTGCCCTGCGGCGGCTTCTTCGTGTTCGGCGTGCTGATGGCGCTTGCCAACAAAATCAGCGACAAGAAAAAACTCCCGCGGGCGGAACTGCACGGGTGCGACCATTGCCCGCTGAGCGCCACCTGCTCCAAAGTCGTTTCGGAAAGGGAGGATAAACGGATATGACCGGTGTATCGTATGCTGCGTGGATCGTCTTCACGGCGATCCTGACAAACAACTTCGTTCTGTGCAAGTTCCTTGGTATCTGCCCCTTCCTCGGCGTTTCCAAAAAGGTGAACACCGCCATGGGTATGAGCGTCGCGGTCATCTTCGTCATGCTGATGTCCACGGCCGCCACCTGGCACCTGAACCAATTCCTTGAGAGCAAGGGCCTGGGCTACCTGCAAACCATCGTGTGCATCCTCATCATCGCCGCGCTGGTGCAGCTGGTCGAGATCATCCTCAAAAAATACGTCAAGTCCCTGTATAACGCGCTGGGCATCTATCTGCCGCTGATCACCACCAACTGCGCGGTGCTGGGCGTGGTGCTGCTGAACTTTGACAACGGCTTCACCTTCGGCCAGTCGCTGCTCAACAGTCTCGGCGGCGGCGTGGGCTTTTTGGTCGCCATGCTCATCTTCTCGGGCGTGCGCTCGCGGCTTGAGACCGCCGACATCCCCGAAACGCTCAAGGGCCTGCCCGCCACGCTGATCGCGGCTTCGCTGACGTCCGTTTCGTTCATGGGCTTCGCCGGCGTCGTCGACGGTATTTTTGCAAAGTAAGGAGGCAGCGGTATGACTGAAGTGTTACTTCCCGTTCTGATCGTAGCGGGCATTGCCCTGCTTCTGGGACTGGGGCTTGCCATCGCCAGCAAGGTCATGGCGGTGCCCGTCGATGAAAAGGCCGAGGCCATCGAGGCCGTGCTGGCGGGCGCCAACTGCGGCGCGTGCGGGTACAGCGGCTGTGCGGGCTACGCCGCCGCCCTCTCCAAGGGCGAGGTGACCGAGACCAACCTCTGCGCCCCCGGCGGCAGTAAGGTCGCCGCCCAGATCGCCGAGATCATGGGCACGGCGCCGGCGGAGGTCATTCCCACCACGGCGGTGGTGTGCTGTATGGGCAACACCGCGAACGCCGCCGTCAAAATGAACTACAAGGGCGTCAGTTCCTGCCGCATGGCGGCGCAGCTGTTCGGCGGCGCCAAGGAGTGCAGTTACGGCTGTCTCGGCCTGGGCGACTGCGTGGACGCCTGCCAGTTTGACGCCATCCACATCTGTGACGGCGTGGCGCGCATCTCCCCCATCGCCTGCCACAGCTGCCGCGCCTGCGTCGGCGCCTGCCCCAAGGGCGTGATCCGTATGCTGCCGCTCAACCGCACCCAGGCCGCCGTGCTGTGCAACAGCCGCGACAAGGGCGCCGTGGCGCGCAAGCACTGTAAGGCCGCGTGCATCGGCTGTATGAAGTGCGAAAAGACCTGCGAGCACGACGCCGTGCACGTCAAGAACTTCCTCGCCGAGGTCGACCCGGAAAAATGCATCGGCTGCGGCAAATGCCACGAGG
>CADBON010000161.1 GCA_902796315.1 Oscillospiraceae bacterium
ATACGCAGAGATACCGAAGTGGTCATAACGGAACGGTCTTGAAAACCGTCGGTCGGAAACGGCCCGTGGGTTCGAATCCCACTCTCTGCGCCATTTCAACAATTCCATACGTTTTATACGCTACCAATGCAGAAGTACTCAAGTTGGTGACGAGGCGCCCCTGCTAAGGGCGTAGGCCGGCTAAACCCCGGCGCGAGAGTTCGAGTCTCTCCTTCTGCGCCAAAAAATCTCGTTGCGAGAGCAACGAGATTTTTTTATCCAAGCCGCAGGCTTGGCATATCATTGCCGCACTTGTGCAGCGGATATCATCCCGCTGAAGGCGGGCATATCACCACGGCTTTGCCGTGGATTCCCGCGGCTTGATGAGATGCAGTTTCTGCGAAACTGATGATATGCAATTCCTGCGGAATTGATGAGATACGCCTTGCGGCGCGATCGTGTCGGGACTAAGCGGAACAAATGAAAATCCTGTCGACCAAGGTCGGCAGGATTTTTGCTTGTTCTTTATCGGGAATGATTATCAGTCGCCCAAGAGATTGCGAAGCAGCGTAAAGATCTTCATCGATTTGATGATGGCGATGATTTGTTCAAAGATGGTGGGGGCCTTCTTTTCTTCCAGCGTCTTGGGCGCGGTGCCGTTGTCGATGACGAACGCCTGCGAAGCGCAGAGGCCGCCCTCGCCCAGCAGTTCGGCGCGAACGTACAGGAACTTATCGGCGCCGGGGATGCTGTCAAGATCAAGCACGACGGTCTCGCCCTCGGTGACGGCCTGTTTCTGAATGACCTTGCCGTTGGCGATCCACTGCATTTGGTTGGCCGCGGTCGCGGTCGCGATGATCTTGTGGTCATCAACGGTCATCTCGGTGAACATCGGGTACGGGATATTCTTCTCGCGCAGGTCAAATTCTTCGGCGGGGCCGATCTCAAATTTGTTGCCGCGCAGGACCTTGGTCACGGAGAAGAACGCGCCGCTCTGCATCGTGGCTTTGATATGGTCCATATCGTTCTGTTCCATCATAAAGACCATGAAGGAACTGTCGGTATCGATGATATAGTGGGCATCGGTATTGCTGAAGCCGATAACGTTCTTGCCGTAGGGCAGGCAATACATCAGCAGATTGTCCCACAAAATGCGGTCATAGCCGGTGGTGCCGTTATGCTCGTTCAAAATCTCGGTACCCAGGCAGCTGTCGTAGCGCAGGATCAGGTCGCCGAAGAATTGAATGTTCTTTTTGTCGTTGACCGCCTCGGGGTGGTCGTTGGTGTCAAGCCAGTCACCGGGGTGGTTGATATGGGAAAGGCCGCCGTTGGCGTCGATGAAGGCGATCGCTTCCTCGTAGCCCGCCTCATTCTCATTGCCGGCAAAGCCGTTGCCGACGTCCTCAGGCAGGAAGTAGCCGTTGACGTGGTTCTTGGAGAGCGAGAGGTTGTTGAGTTCGTTCGCGCCGGTCACGCAGACCATCTTGCGGCCGCGGTTGTTGTAAGTGCCGGTGATGATGGCCTGATACTCTTCGTTCGTCAGGTGTGCGACCTTGTTGCCGATGAGCGTCTGATACGAATACAGCGGCAGAAGCGCGGGATCGCGGTTCCACTCGACGCCCGTGACGGCGTGGTCGGAGTTGGCGAGGAAGTCGTACCCTAACTCGTAATACTGCTTGACCATGGTCGCGAGGTCGATCTCGGCGTCGCTGTAGGTGGTGTGCGAGTGCAGGTTGCCGCGATAGGCGCCCCACGCCCCGTTCCCGTTCCAGACAACGTCGGCGTACGGCGACACGATGGTGTAATCGCTGCCGGCGGCGTTGGCGGCAACAGAGCAAACGCTGACAAGCAGCAGCACGCTCATAAAAATGCACAGCGTCTTTTTCATATCGGTTCCTCCTAAAACGGTTTACAGCAACCTATTATTGATTTGATTATAGCATATATTGCGGAAAAATAAAAGAGGGTTTTCAAATTTTCGTGCGGCCGCTCCCCTGCCCCAAAAAGCGCCGACTTGCGCAGAAGCGGCGCGTGTGGTATACTGAACGAAGAAAGGCGGTGAGGAGATGCAGATCCGACCCTATCGCACAAGCGACAAAGAGGCGCTGCGCGCCATCTGCCGCGAAACGGCGCGGCCCGGGTTTCAGAAGCATCCGCGTCTGATGCGAGCGCTGCCCGTCATTTACAACGACTATTTCACCGAACAGGAGCCGGAACACGTGTTTGTGCTCGCGGACGATGCGGACGTGCCCGTGGGCTATATCCTCTGCGCCGCCGATTATGCCAAATTCACCCGGTTGATGAGCACGGAATACCGCCGCCGCGTACGCGCCGAAGCGCCGTATATGACGCTCGTCATCACCTTCTATCTGCGGCGGCTGAAAACGCTGCGCGAAACGCCCGCCCATTTGCACATCGACATTCTGCCGCCCTATCAGCGGCAGGGCTGGGGCACGAAATTGGTGCTCGCGCTCTGCGAACGCCTGCGCGCGGAGGGCGTGGCGGCGCTGTCGGTCTTTGATATCCCCAAATCCGCGGGGAGTTATCCCCTCTGCACGCGGCTGGGCTTCCGGGTCAGCCACCGCTTCCCGGGCGGCACGGTCAACCTGACAAAACGCCTGTAACGCGTTCGCGCCCGACACGAAAAAACACCTGTGTAACGACGGTTACGCAGGTGTTTTTGATCGGTAAGGGTAAGGAGCGTTTACTCCTCCACCGGGCAGCCGAGTTCCTTGCGGTCGGCACCGGTGATGTGCTTGTCGCGGGGGAAATTCTTGATAAACTCATACGTTTCGGGCGGGATGACGGGGTTGCCCTTTGAGTACGAGGGCTGAAGCGCGGCGCCTGCGACGGCTTTGTCGGTACAGGCGACGTCGCCGCGCCACTTGTCGCGCTCGGCTTTGTCGCGCAAATCAGGGATATCCTGCGGTCTGCCCTCAAGCACGGAACGATAGGCGAACAGGGCGGGCAGGAACATATCGAGCGCTTCCCACACGTCGACGACGTCGGCGTTCTTGTTGCCGCGCAGTTTTTCGATGAAGTTATACATCACGTGATAGTCGCTGCCGCCGTGCCCCGCGGCCGCGGCTTTTTCACTAAGGTCGTCGGTGACGTCCGCCTCGACGACGGTGCAGGCATTGTCGCCCTCGTGCTCGTCGAGGTTGCAATAAAGTTTGCCCGTGCCGCCGTTTTCGGCGTCCTCGCGGGCGGTCTCCATGCGGCCCTTGGAGCCGTAAAGGGAATACCAGATCGAGTTGCGCGCCGGGCCGACGCCGTACAGACTTTTGACAACGGCGCCGTTTTCAAGCGTAACGAGTTCGGCGCCGAAGGGACCGCCGAGCGCGCCCATGCGCCGCATACGCGCGTTGTAGGGCCCTTCAAACCCCATCACACGGACGGGACGAAGCCCGGTGACGTGCAGCACGGGGCCGAGCGAATGGGTGCCGTAATAAAAGGCGGACATGGTGTTGCGCCAATGGTCGGGGTCGCCCCCGGTGATGTTGTGCCAAATCGATTCGCAGTTGTGCATATACTCGCCCTCGCCGTACTCGAACGCGCCGAGTTTGCCCGCGCGGTAAAGTTCACGCATCTTTTTCGGGCCGGGCATATAGCAGTAGTTTTCGGCGTAGGCGTAAGGGACGCCCGTCTCTTCGACCGCTTCGGCAAGTGCGACCGCCTCGGCCATATTCTGCACGGGCAGGACTTCGCTCAACACCGCCTTGCCCGCGTGCAGCGCACGGATGGCGAAGGGTGCGTGCTCGTTGGCGTAGTTGGCGAGAACGATGAAATCGAGATCCTCTTTCAACAGATCCTCAAAATCGGTCAGGCACTTGACGCCGGGGAAATCCTTTTCGCGGTTTTCGAGCAGTTCGACGTTCTTGTCGCAGATGGCGACCAGTTCGCAGCTGCCGCTTTCGCGGGCGTAATTCATCATCGTGCGGCCGCGCCCCGCACCGAAAACGCCGAAGCGGAATTTTTTGGCAAGTCCCGTGCGGTAGACGGTCTTATAGGGCGTGGCGTCCTCATAGACCATTTCGGCGCTGTCGACGCCGAGCGTTTCGAGCATGGCCTGCCAGCGATCCTCCATTCCCAGGCCGTACTGCACGGGTTTGAAACCCGCGTTGAGGTAGGAACGCACGGCGTTCTCGCGCCACTCGTCGGTGGTGAGAAAGACGTAAGGCGCGCCCCGGTCGAACGCGCGGCGCAGGCCCTCGGCCACAAGGTACTTGGAAAGCCCTTTGCCGCGAAACTCCTTTTTGATGCCGACCATATGCAGGTCACCCGCGCCCTCGTCACTGTTGATGAAGCAGGTGGCGGTGCCGACGTGCTCGCCGTGATAGTCGATGAAAAACACGTCGCGTTTGGGTTCGACGTCGCTCTCGTCCAGAATGGCGCCGGCGAACGACTCAACGCCCGCGTCGTCGGCGACAAGGCCGTCGCGGCAGCACGCAAGCCAGGCGTCGACGTCCGCACGCCCGGCGAAGTTTGAGAGCGAATATCCCTCGGGCAGAGCGCCGTCAAAAACGGGCGCGCCCGGGAAGCGGTACATTTTGAGTTGCATACACGTTCCTTCTTTCATTCAAACGGCATAGCGCCGTAATGGTCGTTGTTCAGCCGCGTTCGTCCTCGTCCGTCTGCGGCAGCGAAAGCCCGAGTTCCGCGCGGTCGCGGCCATTGATCTGCTTGTCGCGCGGGTAGTTGCGGATGAATTCATACGTTTCGGGCGGGATGTCTGCGTTGCCCTTGGAATAGGAGGGTTGCAGAGCGGCGCCCGCAACGGCCTTGTCGGTACAGGCAACGTCCGCGCGCCATTTGTCGCGTTCGGCCCTGTCGCGCAGGTCGGGGATCTGCTGCGGTTTGCCCTCCAGCACGGAGCGGTAGGCAAACAGGGCGGGCAGGAACATATCAAGCGCTTCGTACACGTCGATGATCTCGGCGTACTTATTGCCGCGCAGTTTCTCGACGAAGTGATACATCACGAGATAATCGCTGCCGCTGTGGCCGCTCTGCGCCGCTTTTTCGCTGAAATCGTCGTTGAGATCCGGCTCGACGACGGTGTTGTCGTTGTCGCCCTCGTGTTCGTCGAGATTGGCATAGAGCTTTTCAACGCCGTTATGCACGGCGTCCTCGCGGGCGGTCTCGGCGCGGCCTTTGGAGCCGTAAACCGAATACCACAGCGAACTGCGGGAGGGGCCGACGCCGTACAGACTTTTGAGGACGGCGCCGTTTTCAAGCGTGACGAGCGCGACGCCGAACGGTCCGCCGAGCGCGCCCATGCGCCGCATACGCGCGTTGTAGGGGCCCTCAAAGCCCATCACGCTGACGGGGCGCAGACCCGCGACGTGGATCAGCGGGCCGAGCGAGTGGGTGCCGTAATAGAAGGCGGACATCGTGTTGCGCCAGTGGTCGGGCTCGCCGCGGGTGATGTTGTGCCAGATCGGCTCGCAGTTGTGCATATACTCGCCCTCGCCGTACTCGAACGCGCCGAGTTTGCCCGCGCGGTAAAGTTCGCGCATCTTCTTCGGGCCGGGCATATAACAGCAGTTCTCAACGTAGCCGTAGACCATGCCGGTCTGTTCGACCGTTTCGACAAGGGCGACCGCCTCGGCCATATTCTGCACGGGCAGCACCTCGCTCAAAACCGCCTTGCCCGCGCGCATGGCGCGCATGGCGAACGGCGCGTGCTCGTTGGCGTAGTTGGCGAGGACGATAAAATCCATATCCTCCTGCAAAAACTCGTCGAAGTCGGTATACAGTTTTACACCGGGAAAGTCTTTTTCACGGTCCTCGAGCAGTGCAAAGTTTTTGTCGCAGACGGCGACCAGCTCGCAGCTGCTGCTCTCGCGCGAGTACTTCATCATTTCCGTTCCGCGCCCCGCGCCGAAAACGCCGAAGCGGTAAACCTTGGCGAGGCCGCTGCGGCAGACGGTCTTGTAGGGCGTGGCGTCGTCGTAGACCATCTCGGCGCTGTCAATACCGAGCGTTTCGAGCATGGCCTGCCAGCGGTCCTCCATCCCCAGACCGTACTGCACGGGCTTGAAGCCCGCCTTTAAATACGAGCGCACGGCATTCTCGCGCCACTCGTCGGTGGTGAGCAGGACGTAGGGCACGCCGCTGTCTTTGACGTGATGCAGCGCCGCGGCAGTCAAATACTTGGCAAGGCCCTTGCCGCGGAACTCCTTTTTGATGCCGACCATGTGCAGGTCGCCCGCCCCCTCGTCGCTGTCGACATAGCAGGTGGCGGTGCCGATATGCTCGCCGTGATAATCGAGGAAAAAGATATCGCGTTTCGGCTCGATGTCGGGGCGCGCCAAAATGCGGGCGGCAAATTCCTCGGCCCCCGCGTCGTCGGAAACAAGCCCGTCGCGGCAGCAATCGAGCCAGGCGTCAACGTCGGCACGCCCCGCAAAACGTGAGATCGAATACCCCTCGGGCAGAGCGCCGTCAAAGACGGGCGTACCCGGGAACCAGTACATTTTCAACTGCATAGAGAGAACCCCTCCCGTAAGTCTATCGGTTTGCGCGTCGCGGCGGCGGAAACGGCGCGTTTGCCAAACCGCTTTCGGATCCGCTGCCGGATGATTCCAATATAGCACGTTTCGCACGGTTTTTCAAGCGCACAACGCACGAAAAAACACCGCTCCGCGGCAGAGCCGCGAAGCGGTATTTGAGATGGACGGGAAAGGTTATTTCTTGGTATACTCGACCTTTTCGCCGAAGCTGTCTTCGATGGAAAGGGTGTTGCCGCTGATGGTGTACTTGAACACGCTCGGCGCGGTGTTGCCGGTGTAAAGGATCTCGACCGAATCACCCTTATCGGTGTAGGTGAACTCCATAACGGTGGTACCCGCGGTGTAATTGCCGGTACCGTCGGCGTTGAAGGTATAGACGTAACCGCCGCTGGTGTACTCCCAGGAACCGACAATGGCGCCGGAAGCCGCCTCTTCGCCTTCGCCGTTTTCACTCTCGGCGGGCGTTTCGGCAGGCGTTTCGGTCTCGGATTCAGCCGGCGTCGTTTCAGCGGGCTCAGTCGGCGCTTTGTTGCCGCAGGCGGCCAGGATCGACAGGCAGAGAACGGCGACCAACAGTAAGGACAGATACTTTTTCATTACAAATCTCCTCGCTATCAAAAATGTGTACGGTTATAAACCATACCGTTGAAATATTAACACATATCGTCTATTTTGTCAACATAGCAAAAAGAACGTTCGCGCGGAGCACGGCTCTGCCGGCGTTCAGGACGGCATCGCGGCGATATCCGCTTCGGCGGCTTGCAGAACGGCTTCGGCGTCGGCGCCGTACACGTCGAGCCCCTGCGCCGCGATCAGCCGGACAT
The DNA here is from genome assembly GCA_902796315.1 of Oscillospiraceae bacterium. Taxonomy (GTDB): domain Bacteria; phylum Bacillota; class Clostridia; order Oscillospirales; family Acutalibacteraceae; genus DTU089. The sequence goes on from CADBON010000161.1 coordinate 7,316, forward strand.
CGGGGATGCCGTAATAGTCGCGCGCCAACGCACGGACGTAGCCGTAGCCGTATTCCTGCGGCACGTCGGGCCCGCCGGCGGAAGTAACGTAAAAGAGCTGCTTTGCCCGGCACAGACCGACGGGCACGCCCATTTCGGTATAGGCGAAGGTGACGCCCACGACGTTGATCTGCTCCAAATACTGTTTGAGGGCGGCGGGAAACGACAAATCCCAATACGGCGCCGCTATGACGATGCGCTCGGCCCGGGCAAACTGCGCGGCCAAAGCAAGAACGGGGCTACCGAGATCGGCGGCCGCGGCGAGGCGGTCACGCTCGTTCAAAAAGTTCTCATCGACAGCGGGGAACGCGAGCGAGCCGAGGCGCACCTCGTCGAACGGCTGACCCAGTTTCAGCAGCAGCGCGTCCGCCAGCCGTTTGGTGCGCGACTCCCGCCGCACGCAGGCGTTGATAAAAAGAATCGGGTTGCTCATTCTATCCCTCCCAAGAGTTTACGGAACGATGGTGATCCTGCCGCTGCCGTACCGGTCCGCATAATCGGCGGGAATCTCGCCGTGCAGTTCCTGCGACAGATAGCGTATGAAGGCCTCCGCGTCCTCGGTATAGTCGTGCGCCGGCTCACGACAGCCGTCGAAGGCACTATGGCCGTCGCCGTGACCGAGCAGCAGGTACTTGCTGCCGCTGACGGTGTAGGTGCGTTCCGGGTCCAGCGGCTCGCCGTTGATCAAAACCCACTGCACGCGGCGCGCCCTGACCGACACTGATGCCATTATACCAGCCCAAAGGCAAAAAAGAAAGCCCCTCTTTGGCCGCAGACAAGACGTAACCAAAAACCTCTCTTGTCCCCGACAGACAAGAGAGGTTTTATCGTTGTACGGTGGTTTATTCCGCCGTAAGATGCAGTTTGCAGCTGTCGCCGTCGTTACGGGCGCAGCCCGACAATTCAAGCCCCGCGTACATCAGCAGCGCGCCGGAACAGCGCTCGCCCGTCTGCTCGACGGTGTAGACTTTATCGGGATCCAGCCCCTGCAGTTTCAGATGCAGAATGGTGTTTTCCTCCTTGCGCATACGCACGAACGTCACGAGCACCTCGCGCTTATCCCGCGATACAAAGGACCAGGCGCAGTGAAACGCGTTGTCCCACGGACAGACAAGACGGTACAGATCGCCGCCGTGGATCAGGTCATAGTATTTGTGATATTCCCGAACCTGTTCCTTAACGATGCCGCGATCCTTTTCGCTGAGTTTATTCGGGTCAAGTTCATAACCGAACGTTCCCCAAAGCGCGACGTCGCCCTTGGTACGGTAGCCCGTGCGATTGCAGGCCGAAACGTGCGCCCCCATTGCCGAAGCGGGATAACACAGCGAGGTGCCGAACTGGATATTGAGCCGTTCGATGGGGTCGGTGTTGTCGCTTGTCCAGATCTGCGGCGAATAGTACAGCATACCGGGGTCAAAGCGCCCGCCGCCGCCCGAGCAGTTCTCAAGAAGCAGGTCGGGATATTCGCTCACAAGACGGCCCTGCAGTTCGTACGTGCCAAGCACGAAACGGTGGAAGAATTCGCCGCTGCGCTCGGGTGGAAGCAGCGCCGAGCCCGCCTCGCTGATGTTGCGGTTGAAATCCCATTTGACGTAATCGATCGGGTATTTACCCAAAACGCTCTGTATCTGTGCGAATACGTTCTCGCGGACGTCCTGCCGTGAAACGTCAAGCACGTATTGCTGTCTTGCAATTGACGGGGTACGCCCCGCGACGTGAACGCACCAGTCGGGATGGGCGCGGTACAGTTCGCTGTCGGGCGAGATCATTTCGGGCTCGTACCAGATGCCGAATTTGAGTCCCATCGCGTGCACGCTGTCGACCAGTCGGCCGAGGTCCAGTTTTTTCTCATTGACGAACCAGTCGCCGAGACTGTTGGTGTCGTCATTCCTCTTGCCGAACCACCCGTCGTCCATCACAAGCATATCGATGCCGAGTTCCTTTGCGCGCTCGGCGAAAGAGATCAGTTTATCCGTATCAAAATCAAAGTAGGCCGCTTCCCAACTGTTGATCAGAAGCGGGCGTTTTTCGTTCTGCCATCTGCCGCGGATAAGATGCCCGTCATACAGGCGATGGAAGGTGCGGCTCATACCGCCCAAGCCCTCGCTCGAAAACACGTGGACGGCTTCGGGCGTAACAAAACTCTCGCCCGGCGCCAGCAGCCAGCCGAAATCTTCGGGGTTGATGCCCGTCACGATGCGGGTCGTGGCGTTGTGGTCGACCTCGGCGGTAATAACGTAGTTGCCGCTGTAAATCAGGTTAAAGCCGTAAACGCTGCCGGTCGTTTCAGTCGCGCCCTTTTCGGCGAGCGCCGCAAAGGGGTTGTGGCTGTGGGAGGAGGAGCCGCGCTTACTGCGAATACCCTGCAAGCCGTGTCCCAGAGGGCGGCGCTCAAGTTGCCGTTCCTTTGCGTGTCTGCCCCAAAGCGTGAGCAAATCATACTCCATGGACGGCAGGTCGATACAACTGCTCAACGCACATTCCAGTTTTACGGTGTTTTCGCCCTTGTTGGTAAGACGGACGTGCTTTGCAATCGCATCGCAGTCGGCAAAGGCCGTGTAGACCAGCACCGTCTCAACGTTTGTATACGCGTCGCGCATGGTCACCTCGAGCGTTTCGCACTGTGCGTCATCGGTCACATACAGGTGCGGAAGGCCGGGCAGGTCGGGCTTGCCCGCGAAGATACGGTGCGAAACATAACGCAGATCGGTCACGCTGTTGCCGTCGGCGTTACGAACGCTCAAAGCGGAAACCCGGAAATCGCCCCTTCCGTTCGTCGGATATTCCATCGGCGCAACGTCCGTTGAAACATCCGTATACTCGGGATCGCTCGGGCTGAACGACGCGCTCTGATGCCGTTGCGCCAGCACCCAAAGATCGTCGTCGGGCAGACGGCGGCCGTAGTAAAGATTCAGCAAAAATCCGCCTTCCCGTATACCGAGCACGTAAGACGTGTTGGGCGTGTCAAGTTTGATCGTGCGGTTTTGTTCGTTGTAGGTGATCATTGACCTAACCTCCTTCGGAAGCGAATCGTTCATAAGGGTATAATAGCATACCGGAAGGCGGTTTGCAATTGGTTTTCACAAGAGTTACACTATCACGCCGCAAGGCGGCGTGTATATCATCAAGACGAAGTCTTGGATATCATCAATTCCGCAGGAATTGTATATCATCAAGCCGCAGGCATCCACGCTGACGCGTGATGATATCCGCCGCACGTGTGCGGCGATGACATACCGCCCTGCGGGCGGATGACATGCCAAGCCTGCGGCTTGGATAAAAAAACCTCGTTGCTTTCGCAACGAGGTTTTTTTGGCAGCGGGATAGGGATTCGAACCCCAACAAACAGAGTCAGAGTCTGTCGTGCTACCGTTACACAATCCCGCTAAAGACGAACGTTATTATACTATCCGTCGGCGCGATTGTCAAGGGAAAACGAAAAATATTTTGCGGGAACGGCGAAAAAGATGGCGATCCGCGAAATCAATCGGCGGTTACGCGATCTGCCAGGCACTCGCCGATGGCGCCGAAAAGAGAATTGCCGTTCGTGACGTCGGTGAAATCGAGCGCATAGTGCCAGACCATCATACCGCCCATGCCGCGGCTGAGGGCGTAAGCGGTCTTGTCGTAAACGGTCTGACGGCAGTTGAAATAGATCTTGCCCTCGTCGGTGTCGACAGCGTCCTTCGTCGTGCCGAGCCGGTCGACGTAATCGGCGTAAAGCGGCCATTCGGCGCTTTTGTCGGCGGGGCGGCCGTAAAACGGCAGACCCATATCCGCCTGTGCAAGCGGATAGTTCACCTTGTCAAGAGCGACGGCGCCGTCCACGCAAGTTTGCAGCGAGGAGTGGTTGCCGTTGTCGTCAAACAGGTCGTACTGCATCAGTTCGACGCGGTCGACGGCGGCAAACTGGGCGGACTTGGGGAGCAGCGCCCAACCCGCCAGCGCAAGGCCGATGACCTTTTGCGTATGGGTGCGCAGGCGGCCGAGAAAATCGGAAAACGCCTGCCAATCCTTGCCGCGCAGGGGGTATTCATAATCAAAGAACACGCCGTCGAAGCCATACTCGTCCAGCACGGCGGGGATGGCGGTCTCCAGTTTTCCGGTCTTGAAGGCGCGGTTGTGGCGATCCGCCTTGTCGTGCATCTGATCCTCCCACTCGCCTTCGCCGTTGCTGTCGGGGCCGAGCACGTTGACGTAGATCCGCACGTCGCGGTCGCCGACGGCGCTTTTCAGGCGTTCGAGCGCCGCCTCCAGCAAAGGCGCGTCGACGGCAAGTTCGCCGTTCTCGTCAAAATCGAGGCAGCCGAACAAAATGACGTCGGTCACAACGTCGAAACTGTTGGCGGTCAGCACGCCGTCCGCAAGCAGCGATTCCGCCACGGCGTAGGCGGTCACGCGAAACTCTCGGTTGTCGCTCGTTTGGTGCGAGGGGGTGACGGACTTCACCGTGGCCGACGTTTCGATATGCACGGTCAGCGAGTCGGTCCGCACGGTCTTGAACGCGCAGAAAAGGTTCTGCTCCTCCCCTTCGCGCTCGTACACGGTCTTGCCGCCGCTGACAATCCGCACGAGCGAAGCGGCGGGCTTGTCCAACGAGATTTCGACGGTATTGACCGGCTGTTCGTCAAAGGACAGCGTCACGTCGCCGTTTTCGTCGGGCGTGACGTTCCCGGTCGCGGCGGGTGTAACGGCCGCGGTTTCGGCGGGTCGTGTATCCGCGGGTTTGGCGCCGCAGGCGGAAAGCAGCAGCACCGACAGGCACAGCAGCAAGGCAACGGTTTTTTTCACGGTACTCTCCCCTCTCACACGACCTGGAACAGGTAGAATTTCAGATAGTCGGTCTCGGGCACGGTGCGCAGGACCGGATGGTCGGGCGCCTGGGCGCGAGCGGCGATCTGGCGCAGCGACACGGCGGCGTCGGCTGCGGCGTCGTCCAGCATGGCACGGAAGCGGTCGTCGGTCATAAAGTGACTGCACGAGCAGGTGGCGAGATAACCGCCGCGGGGCAGCAGGCGCATGGCCGCGCGGTTGATCTCTTTATACCCGCGCGTCGCGGCCTGCACGGTGGCGCTGCTTTTGGTAAAAGCGGGCGGATCCAGAATGATAAAATCGTAGGGGCTGTTCCCCTCTTTTTGAAGGTCGGTCAGCAGGTCGAACACGTCCGCCTTTTGAAAGGTCACGTTGTCAAGGCCGTTCAGACGGCGGTTAATTTCGGCTTCCGCCAGCGCGTCCGCCGAGACGTCGACGGCGGTCACGCGTTCGGCGCCCGCCGCGGCGGCGTTCAACGCAAACGCGCCGGTATGGGTGAAGCAATCCAGCACGGTGCGCCCGCGGGCCAGCCGGCGGATGGCAAGACGGTTATACTTTTGATCGAGGAAGAAGCCCGTCTTTTGCCCGTTGACGTAATCGACGCGGTACTGCAAGCCGTTTTCGGTGATGGTGACAAAGCCGTCGAGATCGGTCTTCAGCCCGTCGGCGGCGTAAAAGCCCTTGCCCTCGGCCATGCCTTCGCGCCCGCGCAGAGCGACGTCGTTGCGCTCGTACACGGCGTCGACGGTCACGCCGCACTCCGCCAAAATCTTGACAAGCGCGGGGAAGATCTGATCTTTTACGCGCTCGACGCCGAGCGAAAGCACCTGTGCGACGAGGATATTTTCATAGCGGTCGACGGTAAGACCGGGGAGCGTGTCCGCCTCGCCGAAGATAAGGCGGCAGCACGAAAAATCGTCGCCCATGACGGTGCGGCGGTACTCGACGGCATAGCGCAGGCGCCGCTCGTAAAAGGCGGCGTCAAAGCGGTCGTTGGGGTTGCGCGACAGCAGACGGACGCGGATCTTGCTGTTGTCGTTGTAATAACCCGCGCCGAGCCAGCGCCCCTTTTGCGAATAGACGTCGGCGATATCGCCGTTTTCATAGGCGCCCGTCACGGCGGTGACTTCGCCCTCAAACACCCACGGATGGCCGCCGCGCAGGGCGCGCTCGCCCTTGGGGGTAATGAACACTTTGGGATAAGGCCTTTCCATACGCTGCCTCCTCTGCACAATACATTTGTTATTATACAGCGAAGAAAGCGGAAATGCAAGGGCGCCTCCGCGGAACACACGCCTTAAGTAAGGGCGCCTATTATAAAAAGAACGCTTTGGCGAGCAGCATCGTGATGACGCCGGGCACGGAAAACAGGCAGGCAAAAAACACCGCGTACCAATTCAGACCCAGCGACAGCGGCACAAAGTACGACACGGCGCCGACCGCGCAGAGTGAGCCGAGCCCGCCGAGGGCGCTGGCGGCGAACGCGCGGAAAAAGTTGCCGCTTTTTTTGAACACCAGCAGCGCCACGGCGGCCAGCGCCGCGGCCAGCAGCGGAACGCTCATCGCGCCACCTCCCCTGCTTTTTGCAGCAGATAGGCGTACCGCAGTTCCAGCGCGCGCAGACGGTAGACGGCGGCCTCGACCAAACGCGGGTCGTCAGCATTC
>CADBON010000162.1 GCA_902796315.1 Oscillospiraceae bacterium
GCGTCTTTAAAAGCGCCGCTCTTGACAGCGGTGACGCTCGAGGGGATATAAAGCTGTTCTAACTCGCTGCAGCCGCTGAACGTGTTTTGCTCAACGGTTTCCACGCCGTAAGGAATCGCGAACTCCCTAACAGAAGTCGAAGCGAACGCGCCTTCGCCAATGGCTGTAACGCTTTTCGGTATCGCGGCTTTTTGCAGCGCCGTGCAATCGGTGAACGCATAGGCGCCCACGTTGGTTACCTCCTGGCCGATCGTTACCGTCTCGATAAACTGATCGCCGTTAAACGGGGATTTGTTACCGGCGTTATCCCACGCGTACATATCGCCCGCGCCGTTAATATACAGGTTTTTATATTCCTCACCCAAATTGGCGCCGTAGGTAAAGCCGTAATAAACGTCGTCGCCGCAAAAACCGCTTTCATAATACCATGTTGCGTTTGTAAAAAACGTGTTCGAGTCGCCGACCGTCATATTGTTTTTGTCCGTTCGGCTTCCCGTAAAATACACGTCGGTCAGGGCAGGACAGGCGGCAAAAGCTAAATTTCCGACGCTCGTAACGGTCGCGGGAATGAAAACGGTATGTAATTCAGTGCCACCTATGAACGTATTGGGGTTAATCGTTGTTACCCCCTCGGGGATGGTTATGCTCTTCAGTGCCGGACAGTTAGCGAACGCACCCTCGGCAATACTTGTAACGCTGTCCGGAATGGTGATGCTCTCTGTATCATGAATATGTGCGAAGGATCTGTCGCCGATACGCTTTAGTCCGTCGGGAAGCGATATGCTTTCTGCCTCATAACACATCGCAAACAGATAGTCGCCTATGCCCGTAATACCGCTTTCAACGGTGATCGTTTTGATATCTTCGTTTTCAAAGAAAGGGGAATCACACTTCGGGTTGCTTTGCCTATCATAAGTATAATCCCACGTGTCGCCCATGCCGCTTAAGGTAAGCGCGCCGCTTGCGCGGTCAAAACTCCAGATGACGTTATCGCCGCACGGACCCCTTGCGTCAAGCGCAAACGCCGAAAACGGCATTGCCGAAACGACGGACAACACCAAAAGAAGCGATAAAATGACCGATAGTGCTTTTTTCATAATCCTTCCTCCGCGATTCTGTTTGGGAAACGTGCCGAAAAAATCGGAACAAATTAGTCTTATTATAATTAACAACTGTAATTATATAGCATATTTATACAGATGTCAACGAAAATGCCGACGTATCCGCGCTCGCGCCTCAACCGCGAAAAAAGAAAGACAGACCAAAATTCGGTCTGTCTTTTATGGTTATGTCGGCGCTCCGTTTGCTTACTCCTTTTGCGGGATAAACAGTTTCACGGTCGTGCCGTCCGCCGAGGAATCGATCGTGATCGTGCCGTCGCACTGGCGCTTCAGCCGTTCCGTGATGTTTTTCAGGGCGGTGTGCGGGACGTCCTCGTTGATTTCGGTAAAGCCGCCGCCGTTGTCCCGGATGACGATCTCGACGCCGTCGTCGGTTTTTTCGGTTTTGATGGAGATGTGCAGCGGTTCAAGGTCGGGGCTGACGCCGTGCACGACCGCGTTCTCGACGATGGGCTGGATCGTCAGCGGCGGCAGGCGGAAATCGGTATACGGCGTGTCAAAATCCACAAACAGTTGATTTTCGTGTCGCACCATTTCCACCGAAAGAAACGCCCGGGTGTGCTCCAGTTCCTTTTCAAACGGGATCGTATCGGGGGCGGCGATGGCGGTGAAGTTGTTGCGGAGATAGGTGGTGAAGTCCAGCGTGACCTGCTGCGCCTTTTCCGCGTCCTGCGGAATCAGGTAATAGATACTCATCATCGTGTTGCAGATGAAGTGCGGCCGCATCTGCAGAACCTGGATGCTTGCCTGCTGCAGGGCGTTTTCTTCGGCCCGACGGATCGATTTTTCCGACTGCTCAATCAGGAAGCACACCAGCATATAAAAGACCGCCATCGTGGCGCCGAAGGCAATCAGCAGCACGCCGTAAAACACGATCTGAAGCAGCAGACAGACGAGGGGGATCAGCAGATATGTAAGGAAGGCGATCCGCTGCCGGCGCGTCAGCGCATTGCGGTTGATAAACAAACAGATCACGTTCAGCAGCATAAACAGGGCGACCGGCAGCAACAGCAGCGGGTACAGCGGGCCGCGGTGATACTCGTTATCGGGCGTGTAATAGTAGATGATCTTTGTGAACTGGGTGACGATAAGAAGAATAAAATAAACGGCCCACAGTACGATCGCGGTGATAAAAAACGGGTTTGTGCGCCATTTTTTGCCCGCGCAGTGCAGCATATACGAGATCAGCGGCACCATGACCGTTGACGACAGCAGCGAACTAATAAACAGCGTGACCTGCGACAGCAGGGCGCTTTTTGAAAACTCGCAGACCATCTGCGCGAGCGAACTGCAGCCGAGCAGAATGAAAAAGATCAAAAAGTAGCGGCGGTCGATTTTGTTCGCGTCCTGGATCAGTATGGTCGTTACTACGCCGAAAAACGAGAGCGTGATCGCGATAAGCAAAATCGAGTAGTTCGGCAAAAACAAAAGGTCCGTCATTGCGTCACCCCCATGATCGGGCGGGGCAGGCGGCTGACCGCCTCCTTTACCGCGTCGACCGAAAGCGGCTTCAGCAGAAAACCGCTGGCCCCCGTGCTCCAGGCGTCGAAGGAATATTCGCGGTAGGCCGTCAGGTACAGCACCTGCGTCCGGGAAGAGATCTCCAACAGCTTTTGACAGACGTCAAACCCGCTGACGTGCCCCATCTTGATATCGACAAAGGCCAGGTCCACCGGGTTCTCCTGCGCATATTTCAACGCTTCGCTCGGGATGCAGAAATCGACGACGTTCGCGTCGGGGAACGCCTGTTTCAGAACCGCGGCGCCGCCCTGCAGAATGATCTGTTCGTCGTCGAGAATGAGGACGGTCGGCGTCGTGTCCGTTTTCGCCGCGGCGGAGATCAGCGTTTCGACGTCCACGCCGAGCACTTCCGCGATCTTGATGATCATCGTCGCGTCGGGCACGCGGGTGCCGGTCTCCCAGCGGGCGACCGTCGAGCGCGTGACAAAGAGTTTGTCCGCCAGCTCAAGCTGCGACAAACCTTGGCTTGTTCTCAGATTCTTGATTGTTTTTGCGAATTCTATAGCCATTTGAAAGGATCTCCGTTTTTCGGATGGTTTTTATAACAACATTATACCCCTAAGTGACGGAAAACACAATGATTTTATGATAAAAATGAGACAATCCGGAACACTGCCTTGAAAAGCATTATTATTTATTAAAATAACGCGTACACACGAACGAAAATTCTTTTTGAGGAGAAAGACCTTTGCGGAAACGACTGGATATGCTCTTATTGTTAAACACCTGTTAATTCTTGTAATCCGTGAAAAATATGCTATAATGAGGGTGGTTCCCTTAATAGATTAAGGAGGTAACAGTATGAAAAGAATCCTTGCGCTTGCCCTCGCCCTTTTGATGGTTGTCAGTCTGGCGGCCTGCGGCGGCAACAATTCCGACAACACCGAGACCACCCCGCAAACCAACACCGAAGAGGCGCAGCCGTCCGGCAATGACGCCGAGACCGACACCACCGCGCCGAGCGGCAACACCGCCGAGGGCGCCAAACTCACCGGCGCGCTCAACATCATCGACCTTGACGACCGCGACCCGTCCGTCCTGCGCGGCGTGACGATCACAGGCAACTGCGCCGGTACTGCGGAGGGCTTCAACAACAGAGAGTCTTCTCTTACCGACGTGCGTTGCATTTTCGAACTGGGCGAGTGGGTAGAATTCTACCCGGATACCGACAAGGATTACGCGCTGCGCGTGTGGGTCCTGAAGCATCGCGACGATCAGGAGTATTACAACACCGCCAAGTTCTCCGATCTCGATCCGAACTTTGCCGGCTACTGCGATCTGCATTATCCCGAGGATGCGGAAAACCCGGATGAATGGTACTGGGGCAGCTTCTATCTGAATTCGGATGACTGCGAGCCCGGCTATTACGATTTCGTCTTCACTTACGAGGGTAAAGCGATCGCCACCCTGCTGACCCGCTTCTATGGCGAAAACGAACTCACCGTCAAATCCGACGCCGAACTCGAAGCGCTGATGCACGAATAATCCCGTTTCAGAACGGGAGTGACCCGCAAAAAACGGTACGGACATATCCGTTTGGATATGCCCGTACTTTTTTGTTTTTCGGGTTCAGGTCAGTATAAAATACGCGATCTCCGTGTCCGTCTGCGCCTCGATGCCAACGGTGAGCGCGCCGTCCGGGGCGATTGCAAACGTCAGCGACGCCCGACCCGTGCCGACAAAGTCGACGGACGAAACGTCTTCGGCGGCGTCCACGTACCGAAAGACCGCCGTCGCCGCGCCCTGTTTCACGATCAGCCGGTCGCGGGCGATAGTGGCGGTGCCGCTCACCCCGCAAGCCCGATAAGCGTCAACGGGCTCGCCCTTGGCGAAGGGCTTGCCCATTCCCGTGGAGGTCGGCGGCACTTGAGCGATGCGCCCGTTTTTGTCAAACGCGATCGGTTCGGCGCACATCCGCCGCAAAAAGCGGCTGTTGTTCGTGCTGCGGTGGTAAAAGACGTACCATTGCCCGTCCACGCATTCGATCCCGCCGTGGTTGTTCCACGTTTCCGGGTCACAGCCGGCGTTGTCAATAATTACGCCCTGATAGACGTATTTTCCCAGCGGCGAATCGGAAGTCGCGTACCCCAGGGCGGTAGGTCTGCCGCGGTGGATGTCGGCAAACACGTAATAGTACGTCCCGTTGATCTTTCGGACGGACGATCCCTCGTGAAAGCCGTGCTCCTCTTCGGTCACAAGACCGCGAACAAGGGTCTCCTCTTTGATTTTTGTGAAATCGTCGCTCAATTCCGCGCCGCAGGAACGGAACTGCCCCCAGTAGAGAAAGGCCTTGCCGTCATCGTACAGCACGGCGGGGTCGATCCCCTTGATGGGCTCGCCCGTCTTGTCGCCCGTGATCAGCACGGGATCGGTAAACGGCCCCGCGGGACTGTCGGCGAACGCGACGCCCTCGTACCCGTCCGAGGTGCAGAAGAACAGATATGATTTGCCGTTGACGGTGAGTGAATCCGGCGCGTACAGCAGACCCCTCGCGGCGTCGCCGGCGATGCTTGCCCGCACCGTCGCGCAGTCCAGCACGGGCCCGTCGATCTGCCAGTCGGCAAGATTTTTGCTGTGCGCAACGTAGAGTTTATCCGAACAGTACCCGTCGGCGTGAACGTCACAACTCGGGTAAACGTACAGTTCGCCGTCGATAAAGTGCGGTTCCCCGTCGGGGAAACATACGTCGGGCGGCAAGATGGGATTTCGTGCTTTCATCGTTATCTCCCGTTCGCGACCTCGTCGACCGCTTTCTTCGCTTTGACGAGGGCGTGCTCCTCACTGAGCGGCGCGCCGCTGCTTTCTTCCGCCTCCGCGACCAGCTTCTGTTTTTCGTTCGCCATATCGTCGATCAGGGCGTTCAGCGCGGCTTTCAACTCTTTTTCGTCGGCGTCCATGCCCATATAGATCATCTGCGGCACAAAGCCCAGCGTGGACGTGGTGTAATACTTGCCGCAGAAATCGTTGGCCGTGGCCAAACTCGACGCGTCGGTAAGCGGCGTGTTGATGGAGTTTGTCAGGAACACCACCACCAGATCGTTTTCAAAGTCGATCATGGTCAGCGTGCCCGTCCAGCCCTGGTGACCGACGGTGCTTTCGGGCGCCTGGGTGCCGAAATAATAGACCCGTCTGTCGTCGGCCTCGCGCCACCAGCCGATGCCGTAATTGGCCGACGAAAGCGCCTGGGGCGCGGTGAACAGATCGCGCACGTTTTTCGAGAAGAAACGGTTGTTCCCATACCCGCCGAAGAGCATGGCGGACGCGAGTTTGGCAAGGTCCGTGGCGTTCGCGAACAGGCCCGCGTGACCGGAAACGCCCTCCATCGTGTAGTACGCCTCCTCGTCGTGAACCTCGCCCTGAACGGTTTCGGTCCGCACGTTCGGGAAAGTGATCAGCCCGTCGCGCGTGTTGCCGTTCAGTTCCGTCGCGGCGCAGTCGGCGGCGGTAAACCCGTTATCCAGCGGGCGGTACGTAATATGGCTAAGCCCCATCGGCCGCCAGAAGGTTTCGGAAAGGAAGGTGTTCAGATCCTGCCCCGTGACCTTTTCGACGATCAGGCCCAGCAGCATATAGTCGATGTCGGAATAGACGGTATTCGTGCCCGGCTCATAGATCAGCGGGGTTTTGCAGATGCCGTTCAGCAGCGTGTTCGCTTTGCTCGCGTTTTTGACGAACAGCACGTTGTCAACCTCGTCGCTCAGGCACTGGTTGACCGCGTCGAATTTCCGGTTGTGATAATGCCCGCTGTCGGGGAATCCCGCGCGGTGCATCATAACGTCCTTCACGGTCAAGCCGGCCTTCCACTGTTTGATGGTGTCAAAGCCGGGGTACGCGTCCTCATAGGCGGCGAACTTGATCTCGACCGTGTTGTCGACAAACTGCTTGCCGATTAGATCCACGATCTTGTCGTCAAGACTGAGTTTTTCGTTGTCGACCAAATACTGCACGGCGTAGGCGGCGGCATACATTTTGGTATTGGAGGCCAGGTCGTACAGCGTGTCGTTGGTGTCCGGCTCGCCGTTTTCGATCCGGCTGCCGTCTTTGTTATACGAGTTTGTCTGCCCCCAGGCGTTCTGATAGACGAGCTTGCCGTCCTTAACGACCGCGAGCTGGGCGCTCGTAAAACCGTTGCGCACGTCGGCCTCGACGAGCTCGCCGATCAGGTCAAACGGCTGTTTGCTCAGGCCGACGTCGGCAAGCGTGCCGTCGATGACGGTCGGATAGGGGACGTTGACCGTGATCGCCCCGGTCAGGTCGCCCGGCATAATGTTGCTGACCTGCAGCGTGTTCATGCCGTTGACGGCGATCTTGGAAATATCCACCTCAAAAACGCCGTCGGTCATAGCGGCGGTGTTGATCTTTTTGTTGTTGACGAACAGACAAAAGCTTTCAACGCCCTCGCCGACCGTCAGATAGATCTTGCCCTGGTCTTTGAACCCGTCAAAACTGTACATGCTGTTCATAGCCAGCGTGTCGTCGACGTAGCCCTTCCAGTCGGGGAAAACGACCTCCGCCTGCCACGTGCCGTCCGCAAGCGCGTCCAGCTTGGAAACGGTCGCGCGGCCGTTTCCGCCGCGGGTCGCCACAAGAATGATCGCGCCGGCCAC
>CADBON010000163.1 GCA_902796315.1 Oscillospiraceae bacterium
CGACCTTGTCGGTGGGGGTGTAGTCGCGCACGGTCGCGTTGAGCATGATGCCCAGCATCCCGTACCCCGCGAACAGCGGGATGGCGGTCAGCGCGAACGCGCCGAGTTTGGTCTGGAAGCCGGCGGCGAACAGACCGACGATAAAGCAGCCGCAGGCGATGAACACAAGGTTCTTTTTGCCGATCTTGTCGGCCAGTTTGCCGAACGCGATGATCGCGCCGATGGCCACGACGATGCACAACGCGGCGATGCCGATGACCGCGGGTGAAAGATAGCCGAGCAGGTCCTCGACCTTAAAGCCCAGACCGTGGTCGAGATAGATCAGCAGATAGGGGAAGAAGACCTGCACCGCGATGGAATAAAAGCACACGGCGGCGAGGGCGATATACAGTTTGCTGTTTTGCTTGATGACCGACGGGCGGAAGCCGTACACAAGATCCGCCCAGTAGTGGCTGTTCGCCGACCGTTCACCGCTGCGCGAATCCTTGAGCGAAAACAGGCCGATCACGCCGCACAGAATGACGAATCCGCCGAGGGCGTAGAAGAAGTTGGCGTAACCGATCGTTGCGACCGAACCGCCGAACAGCACGACGACGACCAGCGCTACGACGGGCAAAATCGCCAGCACGCTTTCGGCCGTGGCGCGGTTTTTCGGGGTGGTGATGTCCGTGACCCAGGCGTTAAAGGCGCTGTCGTTGGCGGTGGAGCCGACGAAGGTCATCAGGCAGTCCATCGCGATGATCGCCACGGCTGTCGCGGTGACGACTTTCGCCTGATCGCTCAGGTGCAGCAGAGCGCCGATATTGTCTTTCGTCAGCAGGCCGAACGCCGCGGTGATAACGCCCCAGATGACGTACCCGACGGAAATGAAAACCTTGCGGCGGTTCATCTTGTCCGACAGGTTGCCCATGATGAAGGTCGTCAGCACGGCGGTGACCGCGCTCAGGGCGACCATCCACTGAATGGCGTCCATCGAACTGAGCGTACCAGTCACCTTGCCGCCCTCATAGACGGTGTTGTACATAAAGGTGTTGTAGTACATATTTTCAAGGTTCCACGCCACCTGGCCGGTAAACCCGAACAGGCAGAGGTTGAACCAGATGCGGCCGCCGAGCCGGGCGGCAGGGTCGGTTTTCTTTTTGAGTTTGCTCACAAAAACACCCCCATCTTTCGTATTCCTATTATAATGCCTATTGTGTAAGATGTCAATGAACACACCGTAAACTGTTCACAAAACTTGGTCGTGGTGTATAATTTCTTTTTTTGGTGCGCATTATTTTTTGGTAGAAAAGGCAATCTGCCTTTTCTTTACAAAGCGGGTCAATGGTGTTATAATATTCTATACTGTGTTATTGTGCGGCAGTATCGGCAGGCAGATTGTTTGCCGCGGAAAACGGACGAAAGGAGGTCGAATGATGGAACACGCTTTTACCCATTTTTGGGCGGACAAGGCCCTTTCCGTTCTGCTCAAACGGGTCGACAAAGATCCGCAAAAGAGTTTGACGCAGCTTGTTGACATCATCGGCCGCCACTTCAAGTTTTTCCCCGCCAAAAACTATGAGCGTATGCGCGCCGGCATTCAGGATCCCGACAACGTCTATATGAAACTGGCGCTGGGCATCCTGCGCGACTGCGACCGCGGCCTTGTGAAGCACCTGCTGCTGTCGCTGGGTCTGCACGCCGGCTACTACGGCACCAAGACCGTTCGCAGCAAGCGCGACGCGTATAACTGCAACATCCCGTGGACCATTCTGTTCGACCCCACCAGCGCGTGCAACCTGCGCTGCAAGGGATGCTGGGCGGCCGAGTACGGCCATCGCCAGCAGTTGAGTCTGGACGAGATGCGCTCCATCGTCAGCCAGGGCCGCGCCCTCGGCACCCACTTCTATATGCTCACCGGCGGCGAGCCGCTGCTTCGTAAAGACGACATCGTTACCCTCGCGGCCGAAAATCCCGAGTGCACCTTCCTCATCTATACCAATGCCACGTTGGTGGATGAAAAACTCTGCGCCGACATCAAACGCTGCGGCAATATGACGCTGGCTCTGTCCATCGAGGGCGACGAAACCAGCAACGACGACCGCCGCGGCGAGGGCGCTTACAACTGCACGGTCAAAGCGATGGACCTTCTGCGGCGCGAAAACGTGCTGTTCGGCATTTCCATCTGCTATACGTCCAAAAACATCGAGGCCGTCACCAGCGACGACTTCCTCGACAAAATGATCGCTCTCGGCGCCAAGTACGCCTTCTATTTCAACTATATGCCGCTGGGCAAGGACGCCGACGTGTCGCTCATCCCCACGCCGACGCAGCGCAAGTATATGTACTTCTTTATGAAGAAACTGCGCAATTCCCACACCGGCAAACCCATGTTCTGCTTTGATTTTCAGGACGACGGCGAGTATGTCGGCGGCTGTATCGCGGGCGGGCGCAACTATTTCCACATCAATTCCGCGGGCGATATCGAACCCTGCGTGTTCATCCACTATTCCGACGCCAACATCCGCACCGACACCCTGCTTGAGGCGCTGCAAAAGCCGCTGTTTATGGCGTACCGCAAAGGGCAGCCGTTCAACGACAATCACCTGCGCCCCTGCCCGATGCTCGAAAACCCGGATATCCTGCGCAAAATGGTGCGTGAGACCGGCGCCAAAAGCACCGACCTGGTCGACCGCGAAAGCGCCGACGACCTCTGCGCCAAGTGCGACGCGTTCAGCAAAGAGTGGGCCCCCGTCGCCGACGAGATCTGGCGCACGACCGAACACCCCAAGACCCACACCCAGTATTACCGCGACCACAAGTGAGACCTGTGGTCTCACAATGAAATAAATCCTTGCGGATTTATGAAGTATTCCTTCGGAATATGAAATTGCTTCGCAATGAAATTCGCTGCGGCGAATGAGGGGTTTCATTTTATTGTGATCGCAGCGAGATATTTCACTCAGACAACCGCCCTTTTCAAGGGCGGTTTTTTGTTGTTAAAAGACAGGTGTCGAATGCAATTTGGCAGAACTTTGTTGTATTTATGAATGATTCATAAATTCTTCCGAACCGAAGGAAAAAGCGCTTGAAAAAGCAGTATTATGTGCTTAAAATATTGTTGTTATAAAATCAACTTCCGGCGCATAGCCGGCAACCCTGTACAGAAAGAGGTAGAAAGATGAAACGAACGAAACGAATGATTTCCGTTGTCCTGGCCGCGTTGCTGCTGGTATCCGGCATGCCGTTTGCCGTCAGCGCCGCGACCACGGGCTTTCACAACGGCGACGTAACGTATCAGCGTTGGGGCAACGGCAGTTCGGATGAGGCAAACTGCTTCCTGAATATGAGCCTGACCTATACCGATTACCAGTTTATGCAGACCGAAGATAACCAGGCGTTCACCTTCGACCAG
>CADBON010000164.1 GCA_902796315.1 Oscillospiraceae bacterium
CTGTCGGTTTCCGAGAAAAATAACGCAGTATTACGCTGAAAGCCGCTTTTTGAGGCTGTGAAATCCCTAATCTGCGCGCCCCTTGGCGGCGCTTGTTTTACGCTTCGGCAATCTGTTTTTTCCGTTTGTGCCGTTTCACGCCGCGCACGGTCAGCAGGACGACGGTCAGCACCACCGCACAGCCGAGCGCGATCCCGGCGTAGATCAGAACGTATTTGATCGGGATATAGAACTCCGGCTTGTATTCGTGCGGCAGGCGGTAGACGCTCTCGCCGTCGTTCCCGCCGTAGGGGATGCGCACGACGGTGATACTGTTCTTTTTGAGGTTGGCGGTCACGGAGCGGCCGTCGGTTTTCAGCGCCGCCTCTTTTGGGGCAATCACGAGTTTGCCGACCTCGTTGCAGGCGGCAAGGTAATCGTGCTGCAGCGTCTGCACCGTCACGGGGCCGATCTCCTCAAACCCGTCGAGATTGAGCGTAATACTGCGGCCGGCGCCGGTGTTGACGAACTTGGCGTAGATCACCCGTTCGTCCTCGTCAACGGTCACGCTGTGCCAGAGTTTGTCGGCGTTGAAGTCGGTGTCGATATACTTCGTGCCGGTGTTGTTGCTGTAAAGCATCTGCACGTAATAGTCGGGGGTGAGAACGGCCTCTTGCGAATCGAACCAGATCAGGTTGTAATCCCAACTGTTGGCGTTGACCTTTGCGAAGGTGGGCGCGTACGACGCCATTTTCACCACGTCGCCGTTGCGCTCGAGACCGGTGAGAAAACTCGCCTCCTCCAGCGCGGCCAGCAGGTTGTTCTTGGTCTCCATCGTGCCGATGCCGCTGGCGGTGACGGCATACTCGCCGACGAAAACGCCCGCGCCGCTGCGGTCGTAACCGTCGTAGCGGTCGTTGTGGTCAAAAAGATAACCGTCGCGGGTGTAGTAATGCTCGTCGACGATGCAGTCGGCGTATTTCTCGTTGATCTCGTTCCACGAGCGGTCAAACTCCGTTCCCTCCATAGCCGCGCCGGCAGTGGAGACGATCGTCAGGTCGGGATAGACCGTTTTCACGGCCTTGTACAGCGCGTCGAAGTTGCGGAAATACAGGTCGCCCCAGTTCTCGTTGCCGATGGCCAGGTAGTGGATGTTGAACGGCGCGGGGTGGCCGTTTTTGGCGCGGACTGCGCCCCACTTTGTGGACGCGTCGCCGTTGGCGTATTCGACCAGGTCCAAGAGGTCCTGCGCATACTCCGAAAACGCCTCGGTGCCGGGGCGCAGGGCGACCGTGTCGAGCCACGCCTCAAAATCGTCGTGGGTGCGGATGCCAAGCGAATCGATCCAGTTGGTATAATCGACGATGGCCTGCTCGTTGTTCGGGTCCCAGCCCCAGTCGTCGACGATCATGGAGCGCCACTCGTCGGCGGTCATGTCGATCTTCCAATCCGCGATGACGTGGTCGTTATAGCCGTTTCGCGCCTGGCAGGTCATGGCGGCGTTGACGACGGGGATTGCCTCGGCGCCCAGATCCTCGCAGAGCTGAAAATACTCGTGGTACCCCATGGCGCCCGTGTTGTTGTAATAGCGGCCGTTGCCCGGGTCTTCCCACAGGTTGACGGCCTGCGGGCGCGTCTCGAGCGGGCCGACGGTCTTTTTCCAGTCATACAGATCGTTGACGTCCGTCCCCTCGGCCAAACAGCCGCCGGGGAACCGCACAAAGGCGGGAGAAAGGTCCTTGAGCGCTTCGTACAGATCGGGGCGCAGGGTGGTATACTTCCACGTTTCCTCCCCATAGCCGTAGGCGTTTTCGGGAACAAGCGACACAAAGTCGATCGCGAGGCGCCCTTTGCCCGTGAAGGTCAGCGCCAGACCGCCGTCCTCCGTCGCGGCGGAGGAGAGTTTGGCGGTGATCTTCGTCCACGTGTCGGCCTCCGGCACGTCCAGCGCGACGCGCTCCGCCGCGTTGGCGGGCGAATCGAGATACACCTCGGCGCCGCCGCTGTAGCCGAGATTTTTGACGTAGCACGAAAAATCATAGGTCACGCCCTGCTTGAAGCCCATATCGGGCACGGCGTTTTTGCCCGCCTCCATCTCATAGGTCTTGTAGATGTACAGTTCGGGGAAACCGATGTTCCGCACCGTGCATTCGCCCTCCACGTTCAGCACGGCATAGGTCGGGTTTTGTGCGTTGAGGGGCTTGTCGGTGCCGGTCTCGGCGTTGACGCCCTCAAACACCCAGCCCGCGTCCTGCTTCGGGGCATATTCGAACGAGCCGTTATTGACCATCTGCGACACCAGACCGCCGTCGCAGGCGTACGAAATATCCTCGATGAAAATGCCGTAGAGCGTATCCGCCACGTCGTGCGAGATTTTGTCTTTGCTGACGGTGATCTCACTGCCGCCCGCGGCAAACGCGGGGGCCGCCGCCGCAAAGGTCAGCGCTGCCGCCATCAAGATTGCCAAAAACCGTTTCATTCCAACCCCTCCGCTTCTCAAAAACCGTGTCCCGTACGTCTCCGTCACTGTCCGATGGCAGCAAGCCGTTCCTTCGCCCCGTCATAGTCGGCGGTAAAGGCCGACGGATCTTCATAGGCGTCGTACAGGATCAGGTCGCGCATCGCC
>CADBON010000165.1 GCA_902796315.1 Oscillospiraceae bacterium
CACGCTCCACCACAACGTCAAGCGCCTTCACCCCGTCCGGGAGGACGCGAAGCGGAAGCCGGATGAGATTGCCGTCGCGGTCGGGCAGACGGCAGACGGCGAACGGCCCGTCAAGATATTCGACAAACAGTTCCATCACTCGTCACCCACGTCATAATCGCTGACGCTCACAGCGGAACCCCAATAGTTGTGCTCTTCGGCGGGCGCGTCCAAATCATCGACAGATAACTGGCGGGGATCCGACGCCGAATTGGCCTGCATCTCCATCCACTGTTCTTTGGTGATCAGCACCTTGCGCGGCTTACTCCCCTCAAAGGGGCCGATCACGCCGCGTTCGGACAGTTCGTCGATAATGCGCGCGGCACGGGCGTAACCGAGTTTGAGTTTGCGCTGCAGCAGCGTAGTGGACGCCATGCCCGCCTCCACAACGACCTCGACCGCTTTCGGGAACATTTCGTCCTCGTCGCTGTCGCCGACAAGTTCGGTATCGACGGCGTTTTTCTTTTTGCCGGGCTCGCGCGCGGCGTTCTTTTCGATTTCTTCCATAACGCTGTCGTCGTAATTCGCGCCGCTCTGTTTGGAAACGAAGTTGACCACGCGTTCGATCTCTTCGTCATCCACGTAGCAGCCCTGCACGCGCAGCGGTTTGCTGAGGTTGACCGGGCAGAACAGCATATCTCCGTGGCCAAGCAGTTTTTCGGCGCCGCCCTGGTCGATAATGGTACGCGAGTCGATTTGCGATTTGACCGTCAGCGCAATACGGCTGGGAATATTCGCCTTGATAAGGCCGGTAATAACGTCGACGGACGGGCGCTGAGTGGCGATCACGAGCACCATTCCGGCGGCGCGCGCCTTTTGCGCAAGGCGGCAAATCGAATCTTCCACTTCTTTGGAGGCGACCATCATCAAATCGGACAACTCGTCAATAAAGATGACGATAGTCGGCATTTTCGGCAGGCCCTCCCCTGCCGCGATCGTGTTATAGCCCTGGATGTTGCGCACGCCTTTTTCGGCAAAGAGCGCATACCGCTTATCCATCTCGGCGGCCGCCCACGAGAGGGCGCCTGCCGCCTTGCGCGGGTCGCTGACGACGGGCACGAGCAGATGCGGAATGGCCTGATAAACGCTGAACTCGACCTTTTTGGGGTCGATCATGATCAGTTTGATCTCTTCGGGCGTCCCCTTATACAGCAGACTCATGATCATCGCGTTCAGGCAGACCGACTTACCGCTGCCGGTGGTGCCGGCCACCAGCAGGTGGGGCATTTTCGAGAGGTCGGCACAGGTGGAGTTACCCTGAATATCGCGCCCGAGGGCGACTGTCGTCTTGGCCTTGGAGCCGGCAAATTCTTTACTCTCTAAAATCTCGCGCAGCGTAACGGTCGTCTTTTCGGCGTTGGGCACCTCGATACCCACCGCGTTTTTATTGGGAATGGGCGCTTCGATTCGTACGCCGGACGCCGCAAGGTTCATCGCAATATCGTCGGCCAGCGCGGTGATACGGCTGATTTTCACGCCCGGATCGGGCTGCAGTTCAAAACGCGTAACGGACGGGCTGCGGCTGATATCGACGATGTGGGTCCCGATGCCGAAACTCTGCAGCGTGCGAACGATCTTTTCGCTTTTGGCGCGCAGTTCAGCCTCGTTATCGCCGGTCACGCCGCCGACCGGTTTATTGAGCAAATCGAGGGACGGAAGCTCGTATGGCCGGACATCGGGTGCGGGTTGTGCGTCCCCTTCTTCGCTTGCAAGATCCTGAGCCGCATCTTCAAGATGCACTTCCGCAGGGGTCTTCTTTTTGCGCGGACGTTTCGGTTCGGAAACAGTCTCCACGGGTTCAGGGAGAATTGGCTCATCCGGCACGGGAGGACGTTCCTCTTCGGGCGAAACACTGTCCAGAGGGCCCTTTTCCTCAAGGAAGGGATCGAGCCCCATATCGGGAATGGTCTCATCATCAAGGGGAATATCCAGCGGCGCCATCTCGCGTTCGCGTTCACGCTCCCGCTCGCGTGCCTCAAATGCCTCGGCTTCGCGCGCGGCGCGGCGTTCGCGATGGTTTTCCGCAACGGTGGAATAGGTCTCTTTGATATCTTCCACTTTCTCTTCGCGATATTCGTTGACCGCATGGGCGGGCTTTTTCATCATCTCAACAAGCCGTACGATGGTCGTGCCGGTAAAGAGCAGGAACAGAACGATAAACAAAAGCGCCGTCAGAATGGCGGCGGGCGCTTTGCTGCCGCCCGTCAGCAGCAGCGGAAGGCCGCCGAAAAGAGCGCCGAAAACGCCGGTGCCGAGCCGGGCCTTGCCCGCGGCTTTTGAGGTTTCAAGCAAATGATACGCCCAGGCAATGCCGCCGCCGTACGAAAGGCCCTTCAACACGCTGACAACGTGGATGAACGACACCAGAATCGTGTACAAAACCGACGCTTCGATCACGTGGCGGCGAAACTTCTTGGTGGCCTTTCCGAGTGAGGCGACCACACAGCACGCGCCGACAAACAGCGGCAGAACGTACGCGCCGAACCCGAACAGACCGAACAAAAAACTGCGAACGGCGCCCCAGACGCTGCCCGCGGGAATGACGGCGATCAAAAAAAGGAGCAGCGACAAAAACGTCACTACCAACTCGATCGCCTGAGCGGTCTGCGATTGCTGAAGCTCGTCAGTCTTTTTCTTTTTGGTTGTGGACTTGCGTTTTGTTTGCGACATAACAGTCTCCTCGGTTTAGCGGCAGGCCTGAATGATGCCCGCGACGGTGATAATGACGCCCAGGCCGCACACATAGAACAGCACGGGACGAAGGTTGTTTTTCTTGATGAGTTTATCGGTGAGCCCGATGGCAAACACGGTAGCAATGGCGGCAACCGCGAACGCCGTCAAATAGAGCCACGCCGAGAACACGGCGTCGGTCGAGAGGGCCTTGGCGGCGTCGGCAATGCCGGACAGCAGCAGGAACGGGAACGAAATCAGCAGCGCTCCGCG
>CADBON010000166.1 GCA_902796315.1 Oscillospiraceae bacterium
AACAACAGCCTTCGGTTGAACCGAAGGCTGCATTTCTTTATAGAGTTTTTAATATATCATCAAGCGTCTTTATTGTATAATCCGGTGCATCTGATTCAGGTTGGTACTTTGCAAAGCCCTGCTTCACCCAAACAGTTTTCATTCCAAGTTCCTTTGCAGGGATAATATCATTATCCAATCTGTCGCCGACCATAACGGCATTTTCAGGCAAACAGTTAGCGCGCTCAAGTGCTATCTGAAAGATTCTAGGATCAGGTTTTTCTACACCTTCCTCAGCAGAAGCAATTACTAAATCAAAGTATTTGCCGATATCCCAATCTGCCAATCTTTGTGCGCTACCTGCGGACTGATTTGCGATAATGCCCAACTTGTACTTTTTAGATAGTTCTTCTAAAACCCTTTCAGTAAACGGATAAAGTTTTTCAAGCTCCTTGTACCATTTTGTCTTTTGTAAACCAAAGTGTTTTACTGCCTCTTTGTATGGGTTATCCGAAGTTGCCGCCAATTCAATCACTTTAGCTTTGAATTCCTGATATGAAACATTAGTGTCTTGTGTTGTTTCTTTATATCTAACTTCATAGCACTCGCTTTCGTCAACGAGCGTCGAACCAATATCAAAGAATATCCATTTTATACTCATATAGTTAACTCCATAAAACCAACCGTAAACGGTAAACTATCAAACTTTTTTGTGCCTGTATGTATGAAACCAAGTGAAGAATACCATTTTTTCAAAATGATATTATCTTCAATAATGCCAATCGTTATCTTTTTAGCAGATGTGTTTTTGGTGGCGTATTCTTTCGCATATTCAATCATTTCTTTGCCTATACCCAAATGGCGATATTCAGGTAAGACGGAAAGATTATTCAATTCTACACTTTCGCCGTTATTGACCAATGAAAAGTAGCCAACATATTCGCCGTTATGCCGATATAAGAACATATCTGTTCCGCTTTCATATTGTCTAATTAGTCTATCAATAGGCATAAACGCAGTATGATTTGGACAATTCTCTTCTGTCAGTCCAAACTCATCAGCAACGGTTATAAAACTCTTATGGATTATTTCAAGACAAATATTAAGTTGTTCTTTTGAATTAACTTTCTCAACCATACTACCACAACCATTATTTTTTATCCAACTCATCCAAAAGCTTTTTCTTCATTTCATCCAATTTGCTGTCGCTCGGTCTATTTGATTTATCATACATTTTGTCAAGCGGATACCACCAAATTGGACCTTTTTCGTTATAGCCATATCCTTCTAAATCTCCGGCTCTTCGAGGATTTAAGTGCCAATGCAAATGACCGTCGCCCATACCAAGCAACTCATAATTCATTTTATCGCACGGGAAAGCTCTTTCAACTGCGGCGGCAACATCAGCCATCTCTGATAAGAATTTATCCCGGAATGATTTTTCAAGCTGGCTGAGCTCAGTTTTATGCTCTTTACAAAGGAAAAGCGTGTATCCGTAAAAATGTTGGAAGTCGCCTATAACCACATACCCAGTTTCAAGTTCTTTTACAAAATATGGATTTGTTCCATTCTTTATCATTTCTATCCTATCGCAGATTAAGCACATAATATCACCTCTGGATTTTATGTGTTCATTTTACCACAAGTACACATATATTGCAAATTTCATAGGAAAAATCGTTCTGCGATTTATAAGGCGTTTTTTTGCAAAAAAGTATTGGTCAACACTTTTATTATTTTCATTTCGTCCGTTCGGTTTTTCTGATTCGTACATTTCACCATTTAAAGATTTCTGTCAAAGACAGCAAATAAAAAAAGACGAGGGGTATACCCTCGCCTTATAAATAGCTGTTTAAAACCTAACCTTCTTTATGACGGGCGCCCGAAGGGACGCCGTTTTTTCTGTGTTTGTCAGTCGTTCTGCCGGTACGCTTCGGCAAGCGATGCGAACAGCGGCGCGAAGTCGCTTGCTTTGCGGTAAAAGACGGGGATCTCGCCGAGCGGGGCGGGCACCGTGAACGTGCCGCCGCCGTAGGGCGCGCCCGTCCAGAGGTGCACCCATTCGTCCTGCGGGAGCCGCACTTCCCACGCGCTGACGTCCGGGTGCCACACGGGGGCAACGAGCAGGTCGCGGCCGTAGAGATACTCGAACTGTTCGTCGTAGGCAAACGGCTCGTCATACGCAAAGAACAGGGGGCGCTGAAGCGGCAGGCCCGTTTCGCGCTGCTCGGCGACCAGCGTTTTGACGTAGGGCAGCAGGCCGCTGTGCAGTTTGACGAGCTTCGCGTAGCGGGCAAGCCCGTCGGGGTCGTCATAGACCTGATAGTTTTCGGCGGGGCGGTTGCCCTCGTGGGTGCGCATCACGGGGGTGAACGCCGCCATCTCCGCCCAGCGCAGGAACAGTTCTTTGGTGCGAACGTTGCCGTAGAGCGAGGTGTAGCCGCCCACGTCGCTGTGGGTGTAACTCACGCCCGACACCCCGACGCTGAGCGCGCCGCTGATGACCGTGCAAAGGCCGTCGTGACGGGAGAAATCCACACTCTGATCGCCCGCCCAGAGCAGGGTGCAGTAGCGCCCCGTGCCGGCGCCGCCGCTGCGCATAAAGTAGACCGCGTCGCCCAAACGACCGCATTCGCTGACGGCGCCGTAATTGCACTTCGCCCACAACACGGGCCACGCGTTGTGCGCCAAAGCGGGGTCGGTGCCGTCGGCAAGGACGATGCCCGCGGCGGGCTGATACTCGCCGAAGTCGGCCATCCACCCGTCGATGCCCAGCGCGAGCATATTCTGCTTGAGGATGCGCTCCTGAAACCACGCGACGGCGCGGGGGTCGGTCAGATCGACCGCGCCGCAGTCGTACTCGCCGAAATCGATAAGAAAATCGCCGCCGTCGTCGGTCTTGATGAACACGTCGGCGTCATACCCCTCGCGGTACAGATCGCCGTCGTTCGCAAGGTAGGGCGTGACGTACGCCATAAAGCGCACGCCGCGGCGGTGCAGGTCGTCGATATACGCTTTCAGATCGGGGTACGTGTTTTCGTCGGCGCGCCAGTTCCAGTTGACGCGCTTGCCGAACGAGGTGACGCGCTTGCCCGACCAGTCCTGACACCAGACGGCGGCCACGTCCACGCCCGCCTTCTGCGCGCGGTCAATGATCTCGCTCACGCGGTTCTCGCCGCCCTGCAGCCCGAGCACGGTGCCCTGCAATATCCAGTCCGGCAGGGCCGGCTGACGGCCGTACCGCGCGGTCTGTTTGGCGACGAGGTCGGCAAAGGTCGCGCCCGCGGTAAAGCGCACGCCGGACGGTACCGCCCAAAAGACGAGGGCGTGGCGGTCGGGCGCCGTAAAATCAAAAACCGCGTACGCCGTGCTGTCGGCGTTGCAGTAATATTTGCGGGAGGAAAGGTACACCGGCTGGGGGAAGTTGGTGTTGTAGTAATCGCCGCCGTAACCGGGAATTTCGGCGTCGGCCATCTGCGTGATGCGTGTGCTTTTGTCGCGCCCGACGCCCGGTTCGCCCGTCCACAGCGGGTAGGTGCGGCCGCGCAGGTTGAAGTAACTCATCTGCTCGCCGCAGCCCCAGACGGCCTCGTCGCGCTCCGCTTCGACGTTCAGTTCAAAGCGGTTGACCGTTTCGTCGGTACAACTGACGGTCAGCGTCGCCTCGTCCCCCTCTGCGCCGACCGTCACGGTCAGGCCGTCAAAGGTCAGCACGGCGCCCGTTTCGGTCGGGTCGACCGCCGTCGCGTACAGGTCGCGCCAGTCGGTGCCGTTGTCGGTGATAATGAAATTGCCGCGCTGCGCGGTGACCGTTCCGCTGCCCCTGCCGACGCGGAAGACGGTCCGCCCCGCCGTTTCGCGCAAAAGCACCTTGCCGTTGTCGGTCAATTCCCAACCGGAATTCGTTTTTTGAAAGTTCATACGGATTTCTCCTATGTTTCGGATTCGTTTCCATTATAAGCGTTAAGCGCGGGCCTGTCAATCGGCAGAAATTTGTGTAATCTGAACCTTGTCACCGCTTTCGCGCGGGTGTATAATTGTCGTATTCCGATCGAGAGAAGGTGCCAACATGACCGAACGGCTGAAGAAATCCTTACAAGCGGCGCTGTTTGCCGCACTCGTCTGCATCGCGACGATGCTGGTGCATATTCCCATGCCCGCGACGGGCGGCTATATCAACGCGGGTGACGCCGTTGTCTTTACGGCGGCCTTCTGGCTGGGACCGGCGTACGCGCCGCTGGCGGCGGGGCTGGGCTCGGCGCTTGCCGACCTCTTCCTCGGCTATGCGGTGTACATCCCCGGCACGTTCGTCATCAAGGGGCTGGAAGCGCTGTTTGCCGCGCTTATCTACCGCGCCATTCACAAAAAGACAAAACTGGCCCCCATTCCGTCCTCTATCGCGGGCGGTGTGTGGATGGCGGGCGGTTACCTGCTGTACGAAGCGCTGTTTCTCGGATTCGGGGCGGCGGCGCTCGGCAGCTTGCCCGGCAATCTGTTTCAGGCGGCGGGGGGCGTCGTGCTCTGCTTCCCGCTGATCAAAGGACTGGACGCGGCCGCAAGCCGCCTCCGCAAATGAAAGAAGGAGAACGCTATGATCGATTATGCGGCAATCACCGCCGAGGCCAACAAAGCGGTGCTGGAACTGCTGGCGGTCGCCAAGCTGCGCGCGGGCGATCTGTTCGTGGTCGGCTGTTCGTCGAGCGAGGTCGTTGGCGGCCACATCGGCAAGGACTGCAACGCCGACGCCGCGCAGGCGGTGTTTGACGGTATCTACCCCGAACTGAAAAGCCGCGGCATTTTCTTGGCCGCCCAGTGCTGTGAACACCTGAACCGTTCGCTGATTTTGGAGCGCGAGGCG
>CADBON010000167.1 GCA_902796315.1 Oscillospiraceae bacterium
GCACCGCCTCCCGTATACTACCATCATACGCGGACGGCTTGGCCTCAATGAACAAATTCCGGGAGTGATACCAATGCAATTTGCCCTGAGTTCCTATTCGCTTCACCCGCTGACCGACAGCGGCGAACTGACCGAAAAAGAATTGATCGCCCTGACCAAACAACTTGGCTTCGCGGGCATCGAGTTTGCCGAGATCCATCCCCCCGCGGGCGCGGACAAATGCGCCTATGCCGCCGAACTGCGCGAGGAGGCGCGGCGCGTCGGCATCCCCGTTACACAGTATTCCGTCGGCGCCGATTTTCTGTACGGCAGCGGCGGCGATTTGCAGGCCGAAATCGAACGCCTCCGGGGCGAGGTCGACGTGGCTGTCGCTCTCGGCGCGCCGTCTATGCGCCACGATACCGCGCACGGCTGGCGGGGCGACGAGGCCGCCTATAAAGGCTTTGACCAGGCCCTGCCCCGCATCATCGAGGGGGCGCGCGCCGTGACCGAATACGCGGCAGCACGGGGCGTGAAGACCATGACCGAAAACCACGGCCTGTTCTGCCAGGACAGCGAGCGCGTCGAGCGCATCGTCACGGGCGTGGGCCATCCGAATTTCGGCGCGTTGGTCGATATGGGCAATTTCCTGTGTGCCGACGAGGACCCCGTCACGGCCGTCGGCCGCATGGCGAAGTACGCCGCGTACGTGCACGTCAAAGATTTTCACTTCAAGAGCGGCAGCGAAGACGTGCCGCCCGATGGATTTTTCAAGACCCGCGGCGGCAACTGGCTGCGCGGCGCCGTGTTGGGGCACGGCATCGTTCCCGTCCGCCAATGCCTGCAGATCCTGCGCGACGCCGGGTACGACGGGTTCGTCACGCTGGAGTTTGAGGGCTGTGAGGAGCCGCGCCGCGGCTGCGAGTGGGGATTGCATACCCTGCAAGAATTGACGGAGGCGCTCGCATGATCGTGCTTGCTTCCGCCTCGCCCCGTCGCCGTGAATTGCTCGGCCTGCTGGTCAATTCGTTCACCGTTCGCCCCGCCGATTGCGACGAGCGCGTGCCGCAAGGCCTTTCCGCCGCCGAAACGGTCGAATACCTGTCGCGGATCAAGGGCGACGCCGTCCGCGCCGCCTGCGGCGAAGACGACTGGGTCATTTCCGCCGATACCGTCGTCGCGGTAGGGGACGAGATCCTCGGCAAGCCCCGCAACGAGGAGGACTGCCGCCGCATGATCCGCCTTTTGAGCGGGCGCGAGCACCTCGTCTATACGGGCGTCACGCTGACGCACGGCGCACGGCAGGTGACCTTTCACGTCTGCACGGGCGTCACGTTTTACCCCGTGCCCGACGAGGAACTGGAAGCGTATATCCGCACGCCCGAACCGTACGACAAAGCCGGCGGTTACGCCATTCAGGGCGGCGCGGCGATTTGGATCGAAAAAATCAACGGCGATTATTACAACGTGGTCGGGTTCCCCGTGGCGCGCGTGCACCGCGAACTGATGAAGATGGGATTCGACCCGACGGAGGGATAACGATGAGACTGGTTGTCAAAGTGGGTACGTCCACGCTTGCGCACAAGACGGGGCGGCTCAATATCCGACATATCGAAAAACTCTGCAAAGTGCTGGCGGACCTCAAGAACGAAGGGCACGAGATCATTCTCGTCTCCTCCGGCGCCATCGGCATGGGCGTGGGCAAACTCTCGCTCAGCGAGCGCCCGACCGATATGGCGACCAAACAGGCGGCCGCCGCCGTCGGCCAGTGCGAACTGATGTACGTGTATGATAAACTCCTGTCCGAATACAATCACACCGTCGCGCAGGTGCTTGTCACCGCCCCCGATTTAGAGGATGAAACGCGCAGCCACAACATTCAGTCCACGCTGAACCGCCTGCTGGAGCTCGGCGCCCTGCCCGTCATCAACGAAAACGATACCGTCGCCACCGACGAGATCGCCGTCGGCGACAACGACACGCTCGGCGCCATCGTCTCGGTGAACGTCGGGGCCGATCTGCTGGTCATGCTGACCGACATCGACGGTCTGTATACCGCCGACCCGCACACCGACGGCAACGCCCGCATCCTGCACGAGGTGGCGGTCATCACGCCCGAGATCCGTGCACTGGGCGGCGGCAGCGTATCCGGCCTGGGAACGGGCGGTATGGCGACCAAACTCGGCGCGGCCGAGCGCTGTGTGAACGCCGGCATCGACGTCGTGATCGCAAACGGTGCCGAACCGCAAAACCTGTATGCCATCGTCGAGGGCAAGCCCGTGGGCACCCGCTTCCTCGGCGCGAAAGGGTGAACGCCATGAAAACGACACGTGAAATATTGACCGAGGCCAAAGCCGCCAAGGGCGCCCTGGCCGCGTTGACCGCCGACGACAAGAATCGCGCCCTGCTCGCTATGGCGGACGCCCTGCTTGCCGACAGCGCCGCCATTCTGGAGCAGAACCGGCTGGATCTGGACGCCGCCCGC
>CADBON010000168.1 GCA_902796315.1 Oscillospiraceae bacterium
CACCTACACCGCCTCCCAGGGCCTGCTGCTGATGATCCCCAACATGTACAAGATCGCAGGCGAGCTGCTGCCCGGCGTGTTCCACGTGTCCGCCCGTACCCTTGCCAGCCACACCCTGAACATCTTCGGCGATCACTCCGATGTCATGGCCTGCCGCCAGACTGGCTTTGCCATGCTCGCCGAGACCAACCCGCAGGAAGTTATGGACCTCGGCGCTGTGGCGCACCTTGCCGCCATCGAGGGCCGCGTTCCGTTCATCAACTTCTTCGACGGTTTCCGTACTTCTCACGAGATCCAGAAGATCTCGCTGTGGGACTATAAAGACCTTGCCAAGATGGTCAACATGAAGGCCGTCGAGGACTTCCGCAAACGTGCGCTCAACCCCGAGCATCCCACCATGCGCGGCTCGCACGAGAACGGCGACATCTTCTTCCAGCACCGTGAGGCCTGCAACAAGTACTACGACGCCGTTCCCGCGGTCGTTGAGAAGTACATGAAGAAGGTCAACGCCAAGCTGCACACCAACTACCAGCTGTACGAATATTACGGCCATCCGAAGGCCGACCGCGTCATCGTGGCGATGGGCTCCATCTGCGACGTTGCCGAGGAAGTTATCGACTACCTGACCGCCAAGGGCGAAAAAGTCGGTCTGATCAAGATCCGCCTGTACCGTCCGTTCGCCGTCAGCAAGTTCGTCGCCGCCATCCCCGCGAGCTGCAAAAAACTGGCGGTGCTTGACCGCACGAAAGAGCCCGGCTCCATCGGCGAACCGCTGTTCCTTGACGTTGTCTCCGCCCTCGAAGAGGCCGGCCGCAAGAACGTCAGCGTCATCGGCGGCCGCTACGGTCTCGGTTCCAAGGATACGCCTCCGGCGTCCGTTTTCGCCGTGTATGACGAACTGAAGAAAGCCGCTCCCAAAAAGCACTTCACCCTGGGCATCAACGACGACGTCACCCATCTGTCGCTGCGTGAGAAAGCCGCTCCCAACACGGCCGCCAAGGGCACGACCGAGTGCAAGTTCTGGGGTCTGGGCGGCGACGGCACCGTCGGCGCCAACAAAAACTCCATCAAGATCATCGGCGACTATACCGATAAATTCGTTCAGGCCTATTTCCAGTACGACTCCAAAAAGACCGGCGGCATCACCATTTCGCACCTGCGTTTCGGCGACCAGCCCATCCGCGCGCCGTACTACATCAACAAGGCCGACTTCGTCGCCTGCCACAACCCCTCCTATGTGGAAAAGGGCTTTAAGATGGTCAACGACGTCAAACCCGGCGGCGTTTTCCTCATCAACTGCCAGTGGGACGACAAAGAGCTTGCCAAAAAGCTGAACGCCGAAACCAAGCGCTATATCGCGAAGAACAAGATTCAGCTCTACACCATCAACGCCATTGACCTGGCCGTGAAGGTCGGCATGGGCAAACGCACCAACACCATTTTGCAGGCCGCGTTCTTTGCGCTTGCCAACGTCATGCCCATCGACGAGGCGGTCAAGCACATGAAAGACGCCGCCTACAAGAGCTATATCAAAAAAGGCCAGGACGTTGTCGACAAGAACTACAACGCCATCGACGCCGGCGTCACCGCTTTCCATAAGGTCGACGTTCCCGCCGCCTGGCTCAAAGCCGAGGACAAGCCCGTCAAGGTCGTTACCAAGGGCCCCGAGAAGCTGGTCAAGATGGTCGACGGCATCCTTCGTCCGGTCGACAATATGGACGGCGACAGCCTGCCCGTTTCCGCCTTTGTTCCGCACGCCGACGGCACCTTCGAGCAGGGCGCTTCCGCGTACGAGAAACGCGGCGTGGCCGTGATGGTCCCCGAGTGGAATGCCGAGACCTGCGCCAAGTGCAACAAGTGCGCGTTCGTCTGCCCGCACGCCACCATCCGTCCTTTCGCGATGAACGCCAAGGAAGTCAAGGCCGCCCCCAAAGCGCTCAAGACCGCTCCGAAGCCCATCGTCAAAACCGACTACACCTACACCCTGGCCATCTCCCCGATGGACTGCATGGGCTGCGGCGTGTGCGTGGGCGTCTGCCCGACCAAGTCGCTGACCATGGTCCCGCGCGAGAGCCAGGACAGCCAGCAGGCCGCGTTCGATTACTGCGTAGCGAAGGTCAGCGAGAAGCCCGAAGTCACGAGCAATGCGACCGCCATCTCTTGCCAGTACAAGAAACCGCTGCTTGAGTTCTCCGGCTCCTGCGCCGGCTGCGCCGAAACCAGCTACGGCCGTCTGGTCACCCAGCTGTTCGGCGACAGAATGTACATCTCCAACGCCACCGGCTGCTCGTCCATCTGGGGCGGCCCCGCCGCGACGTCGCCCTACACCGTCAACAAAGACGGCCACGGCCCCGCCTGGGCGAACTCGCTGTTTGAAGACAACGCCGAGCACGGCTTCGGTATGTACCTCGGTCAGAACGCCATCCGCAACAGTCTGATCGCCAAGGTCGAAGCGATCGCCGCCGACAAGAAAGCCGGCGCCAAGCTGCAGAAAGCCGCCAAGGCCTTCCTTGACACGAAAGACGACGGTGAAGCCAACGGCGCCGCTTCCGACGCCCTGATCGCCGCCCTCGATCCCAAGAACGAGGATCAGAAAGCGATCCTTGATAAAAAAGAATTCCTCGCCAAAAAGTCCGTGTGGATCTTCGGCGGCGACGGCTGGGCCTATGATATCGGCTTCGGCGGCGTGGACCACGTCCTTGCCAGCGGCGAAGATATCAACATCCTTGTCTTCGACACCGAGGTGTATTCCAACACCGGCGGTCAGGCCTCCAAAGCTTCGAACATCGGCCAGGTAGCGCAGTTCGCTTCCGCCGGTAAAGCCGTTGCCAAGAAGAGTCTTGCCGAGATCGCCATGAGTTACGGCTACGTCTACGTTGCCCAGTGCGCTATGGGCGCCGACGCCAACCAGACGCTGCGTGCTCTTAAAGAGGCCGAGGCCTATCACGGCCCGTCGATCGTTATCTGCTACGCGCCCTGCGAGATGCACTCCATCAAGGGCGGCATGGTGAACTGCCAGGCCGAGATGAAGAAGGCCGTTGATTGCGGTTACTGGAATATGTTCCGCTTCAACCCCGCGCTCAAAGCCGAGGGCAAGAACCCCTTCACCATCGACAGCAAGCCCGCGACCGGCAACTATCGCGACTTCTTGATGGGCGAGGCCCGTTACAGCGCGCTGACCCGTTCCTTCCCGGAGAGAGCCGAAGCGCTCTTCGCCCTGTCGGAGGACACCGCTGTCGCCCGCTACGCGCATCTGCTCAAACTCAAAGAGATGTTCGAGCCCGCGAAATAAGCGACCGATACAACAAAACCGTCCCGGAGAGATCCGAGGCGGTTTTTTCTGTCTCTTTATTTGTTAAAACATTGTCAAAATATCTGTTGACAAATATACCCCCCGGGGGTATAATGGAAACAGAAGCGGGAAGACTGTTCCCGCAGGGTTCTTTCAGAAGGAGGCCGTTATGAAGCAGTACACCGTCACGGGCATGAGTTGCGCCGCCTGCCAGGCGCGGGTCGAGAAAGCCGTCGGCGCGGTGCCGGGCGTGACCGCGTGCAGCGTGAGTCTGCTGACGAACTCGATGGGCGTCGAGGGAACGGCTGACGAGAGCGCCGTGATCGCCGCGGTCGAAAAAGCCGGGTACGGCGCCGCACCGAAGGGCGCGTCACGGCAAAACCACGACCGACTCGCCGCCGAAGAGGACGCGCTCAAAGACCGCGAAACGCCCCGCCTGCTCAAACGGCTGTTCCTGTCGCTCGGGTTTTTGCTGGTGCTGATGGCCCTCTCGATGGGGCACACGATGCTGCGTCTGCCCGTCCCCCCGTTACTCGACAACCCGCCCGCGCTCGCGACGGCGCAGATGCTGTTGGCGATCGCGGTGCTGTTCATCAACCGTCAGTTCTTTGTGTCCGGCCTGCGCGGACTGCCGCACGGCGGCGCCAATATGGACACGCTTGTCGCGCTCGGCTCGTCCGCCGCGTTCCTGTATTCGCTGGCGGAACTGTTTCTGATCTTCTCCGCCGTCACAAAGGGCGACGTCGAGAGTGCACACGACCTTGTGCACACGCTGTACTTTGAGACGGCGGCGATGATCCCCTGCCTGATCACCGTCGGCAAAACGCTGGAGGCCAAAAGCAAGGGGCGCACGACCGACGCGCTGAAAAGCCTGATGAAACTCGCCCCCAAAACCGCCCTGCTGGTGACGGAAAACGGCACCCGGGAGGTCGGCGTGGAAGAGGTCAAAACCGGCGACATATTCGCCGTCAAGCCGGGCGAGAACGTTCCCGTGGACGGCGTGATCGTCAAAGGCGAGACTGCCGTCAACGAAGCCGCGCTTACGGGCGAAAGCCTGCCCGTCGACAAGGCGGAAGGCGACGCCGTTTCCGCCGCGACGGTCAACCTTTCCGGCTATATCGAGGCGCGCGCGACGCGCGTCGGCGAGGACACGACGCTGGCGCAGATCGTTCGCATGGTCAGCGACGCCGCCGCAACGAAGGCCCCCATCGCCCGCATCGCAGACAAGGTTTCGGGCGTGTTTGTGCCCGTGGTCATCGGCATTGCGCTGGTGACGCTCGGCGTGTGGCTCGTCGCGGGCGAGACTTTCGGTTTCGCGCTGACGCGGGCGGTCTCGGTACTGGTCATCTCCTGCCCCTGCGCGCTTGGGCTGGCGACGCCGGTCGCCATCATGGTCGGCAACGGCGTGGGCGCCAAAAACGGCATTCTTTTCAAAACCGCCGTCGCGCAGGAAGAGACGGGCAAACTTGACGTGATCGCGCTTGACAAAACCGGCACCGTCACCGCGGGCGAGCCGAAGGTCACCGACTTGCTGCCCGCCGACGGCGTGAGCGAAACGGAACTGCTCGCCCTTGCCGCCTCGCTTGAAAGCAAGAGCGAACACCCGTTGGCGAAAGCCGTGCTGGCCTGCGCCGCGGAGCGCGGCGTAGCGGCCGCCGAGGTCGAAAACTTCCGCGCCCTGCCAGGCAACGGTCTGACCGCGGAACAAAACGGCGACGTGCTGACGGGCGGCTCGGTCGCGTTTCTGCGCGAAACGGTCGGTGAAAACCCGCTGACGGCGCGGGCCGCCGCCCTTGCGGACAGCGGCAAAACGCCCCTCGTCTTTGCCCGGAACGACGCCCTGCTCGGCGTGATCGCCGTGGCGGACGCCATCAAGCCCGACAGCGCCGCCGCCATTCGTGACCTTAAAAAAATGGGCCTTACGGTCGTACTGCTGACGGGCGACAACGAGCGCACGGCAAAGGCCGTGGGCGCCGAAGCGGGCGTCGACCGCGTGATCGCGGGCGTGCTTCCCGACGGCAAGCAGGCGGTCATCCGCGACCTGCAAAAAACGGGCAAGGTCGGGATGGTGGGCGACGGCATCAACGACGCGCCCGCCCTGGTGCAGGCCGACGTCGGGATCGCCATCGGCGCGGGAACAGATGTCGCCATCGACGCGGCGGACGTAGTGCTGATGAAATCATCGCTCGCGGACGTTGCCGCCGCGGTGCGCCTGAGCCGTGCGACGGTACGGAACATTCACCAAAACCTGTTTTGGGCGTTCTTTTACAACCTCGTGTGCATCCCGCTTGCCGCGGGACTGACGAGCGCGCTGTTCCACTGGGACTTTCAGATGAACCCGATGGTCGGTGCGGCCGCCATGAGTCTGTCGAGTTTTACGGTCTGTATGAACGCGCTGCGGCTGAACCTTGTCAAGGTACACGACGCGTCGCGGAATAAAGCGAAAAAACACAAATCCAAAAAACAAACAACGGAGGAAACCACTATGACCAAAACCATGACGATCGAAGGAATGATGTGCCCCCACTGCGAGGCCGCCGTCAAAGGCGCGCTTGAAGCGCTTGAGGGCGTGACCGCCGCCGAGGTCAGCCACGAAAAGGGCACCGCCGTCGTGACCCTCGCCGCCCCCGTCGCGGACGACGTTCTGCGCGCCGCCGTGGAAGGCAAGGGCTACGCCGTGAAGGGGATCGCCTGACATGGCGGGCAAACCGTGCGAACACTGCGTGCGCCACAAGCAGCGCTCCGCCGCCGAGACCGCCGACCTGACGCGCCGCCTCGCCAAAATCGAGGGGCAGGTGCGCGGTCTGCGCAATATGGTGGAGGATGACCGCTACTGCGTGGATATTCTGACGCAGGTCAGTTCGGTGCAGGCGGCGCTGAATGCCTTTAACAAGGTCCTGCTGCAGAGCCACATCAAGACCTGCGTGGCGGACGACATCCGCGCCGGGCGCGACGACGCGGTGGACGAACTGTGCGAACTGCTGAAAAAGACGATGAAATAATCCCGAAGCAAAAGACCTGCTTGACGCGAATCAAGCAGGTCTTTTCATAACGTTTCGACTAAATCACCGTCAGCACGTAGCGATAGATGACGTGAAAGTGCAGCAGACTGCCCGCCAAAATAAACACGTGGAACAGGGCATGCACGTATTTCACGCGGGCGCCGACGCCGAACAGCACCGCCCCGACGAGATAGACCGCGCAGCCGAGCACGAGCAGCCGCATGGCGCGGGGATTGAGCGAGGGCAGAAACGGCAGCGAGCAGGCAAGCATCACGGCGCCGCTGACGATGTAGAGCACCATGCAAAACGCCTTGGAGGTTTCAAAGAAAAAGAGTTTGGCGATCAGCGAGGCGGCGGCGCTCCCCCAACCGATGATCAGCACGGCGGCGCAGAAGCGCACGTCGCGGTTATACAGCGACACCAGCGCGCAGGGCGTGGCGGTGCCCGCGATCAGAATGGCGACCATGGAGTGATCGACCACC
>CADBON010000169.1 GCA_902796315.1 Oscillospiraceae bacterium
TCCACGGCGTCCAGTTCCAGTTCGTTGACGTTGAAAAGCAGCGTGTCCGTCTTGTCCAGCAGGGCCAGCAGTTCTTCGGTCCAATGGGCGATCTCGGCGCGGCCGGCTTCGGTATCGGTGCCGCCGCGGCGGATGGAGCGGCGGATCATGCGGGTGTAACCCACGATGCGGGCCTTGTCCTCGACCTCGTTCAGTTTGAGCTCGCAGTCCGTGCCCAGATAGGCGGCGAGGGACTTGCGCCAGAAGGTGCGGGCGGTCTCGAAATCAAACCCTTGAAAACGCTTGATGATCTCGTGATCCATCTCGGAAAAGCCGATGAAGGAGTTGAACATCGACGCCAGTTCGAATACGGGGTGGCCCACCGCCAGCGTGTCCATATCGATCAGCAAGACCTCGTCGTTCTGCAGTTCCAGGTTTTTGGTGTGGTAATCGCCGTGGATCATGTGGTCGTCGTGCGGCACGGCCTCGACCAGCGCCAGCAGTTTTTCACCCGCTTCCTGCGGCAGGTGGTCCTGCATAAAGCGCGCCCAGTCGAGCACGGTCTCTTTCATATCGGGCAGTTTGCCGGCGGGCACGAGCGTGCCGTGAATGGTCTTGAGCATCTTGACATACTCGCTCACGCACCAGTCCATTTTCTCCGGCTCGGTGGCGAGGATCTTGGAGAACGAGCGCGCGTTGAGCAGTTCGAACACCGAACCGTAACTGTCGCCCACCTTGACCACGTCGTAGGAAATGGCGGTCGGGATGCCCAGTACCAGCGCCAGTTTCGCGACCTCGCGCTCGTGCTGGATATCCGCCAGCGCGTCGGCGTTGTTATAGACCTTGACGACGTTGTCCTGGTCGATGCGGTAAATGGTGCCGTTGGCGCCGCGGCCGATCTCTTCACACCCCTCGACCGAAACG
Source organism: Oscillospiraceae bacterium (assembly GCA_902796315.1). GTDB lineage: Bacteria > Bacillota > Clostridia > Oscillospirales > Acutalibacteraceae > DTU089. Next base: position 904 of record CADBON010000169.1, read on the forward strand.
ACGCGATAGGCCTTTTCGACCGTCATCATTTCGGTAAAGCCGGTCATATCCAGAATTTCGTACACTTCGGAATTGACGTTGGTGATGGACAGATTGGGGTGCGTCTTTTTCAGACGCAGGATGATGCGCAGTCCCGCGCTGGAGATGTAGTTCAGTTCCCCGGCGTCCAGCACGACGGGCTCCGCCGTGTTCGTACCCACTTGCGCCATCATATTCTGCTCCGCTTCGGCGGCGTTGTTGGAATCGATTCTGCCTTTCAGATAAACGGTCATAGTTTGTTGCTCCTTTCTTTCGGTCGGGGGTTATTCGATGGTCAGGAATTCCGAGAATCCCGTGAGGTCAAAAATATCCATGATCGCGTCGTTCACGTGCACAAGTTTCAGCGTGCCGCGTTTGGCGACGGCCTTTTGCGCGGACAGCAGCACACGCAGACCCGACGAGGAGATGTACGCGAGTTTTTCCAAGTCGAGCACAATTTCGTCGACGCTGTCGATCACCGTTTTCAGTTCTGTTTCCAGTTCGCCGGCGGTGTTGGTGTCGAGCCGTCCTTCCAGGACGATGACGGCGCGACCGTTTTCAACGCGTTTTACAATGTTCAGCATAGGATCCTCTTCTTTCTGTTTGAATTTGGAATGTATTATTTATGCATATTATTCATTGGCTTGGATGAGGAGAAGACTGCCTGTTCATAGAGGTGTTATTCCGGCATGTTCTCCATACAAGGCACCCCAATAATGGTTGTACTGAATCTTGTGAAACAGTAACGACTTAAACGCCTTTTTTATCAGCAATTAATGGTTTTATGGCTGCGTATATGTCGCTTGCTTTTTTGCCATCCTTGCTTGAAAACGTTTTCATTAATGCGGTGTGAAGACCTTGTTTTGTTTTATAGTTTTGAATCATTTTTGCAACAACAGGTGCATCAGCTTTATCTTTGAGAAGTTGGGCGACCTGCTTTTCAAGTTCGTTTTGCATGGATTGTTCGTTCTGCTTTGCGACATTTATGACAAGGTTTACGTTTATCTTTCTTTTTTTCCAATAATTAATTAAACTCTCATATCCCTTATCTTGGGTAACAATATAGTAATCGCAAGGGTTATTGATGTTTTCATGAATGATGTATCCAAGGTATGAAGACAGTTGAAAATCTAAAGCATTTTTGTGACCGACTTCAATCCTTTGATAAATAATATTTGCTTTTGATTCATTTAATCGACGATGCAGACCGAAGGTAAGACTGTCAGCATTTTCGCTATAAAAAATACACACAGTGTCTTCTTCCGAAAGCTTATTCACTCCATTCAGTCCTTGCGTTTTTACGTTTTCGTAATCCACAAGATAGTAGTTCATATCATCATTCCTTTCTGGTTGCTTCCCCACAAGTATCTATATAGTTATGCGCCGCCTCAAAAGCGTCTGCGTCATACAAGGCATTCCTTTCCGCATCTCCTCAATTGATAACACGCGCGATCGTTTATGCGAAAATCAACAGCACAAGTCCCGCCAGCGACGCGGCGGCGGAAACGTATTCCGCCTTCGCGGGCTTTTGTTTCGTCACAAGGCCAATCAGGAACGAAACGATGATCACGCCGCCGGTGACGAAGGGCGATTGCACCGACGCGGGCAGAACCGTGAGCGCGAGCAGCACCAGATAGTTGCCGACGCGGTTAAACACGCCGTAGCCCGCAAGCGCCGCGATGCTTTTTGCGTTCAGCGGGACCCGCTCTTTTTTGAGGAAGGGGAGCATCAGCGCGGCGACCGCGGCGGTGAGCGCCGCGACGAGAATGGAGTATTGCGCCGCGGTCGGCTTGTCGTACGGCAGTTTTTCAAACAGTGTGGCAAACACGCCGTACAGGCCGTTGAAGCAGAAGACCGCGAAGCAGTAGCCGAGCCCCTTGCGGTCGCCGGTCCCGGCAAGCGGCACCAGCACCGCCGCCAGCAGAACGGCAAGGCCCAGTCCTTTCAGCAGGGTCAGCGATTCGTGAAAGAAAACAAGCCCCGTAAGCGTCGGCAGCAGCATGCCGCCGAGCATGGCGAACACGGAATACAGCGACAGGTTGACGCGCCCGAACGCCTTGATGCTGAAAACGGAATAGGCGACGCCGTCAACGGCGCTCAGCCCCGCCAGCAGCAGTGCGAACGGCGTCACGGAAAACGACGGACCGTTCAGAAAAAGCAGAACGACAAGGCCCGCCAGCGAACTCAGCGCGATAAACACGCACGATGCGCGCATCCCCGCGCCGCTCTCGCGTTCATAGATCTGATTGAAGCGGAAGTGCGTTCCGAACAGAATGACAGCCGCCACAAGGTACAGGTAATGCATGGTTCAATCGTTCCTCCCGCCGGCGATGATGCGTGCGGCGCGAAAGTTTATGCCGCGCTTTGTTCGGTCTCTTTCCCGACGTCCTTTTTGTAAAGCAGGAAGTATGCGCCGAAGAAGGTCAACAGACCGAACACCGCGACGATCCCCTCCAGCGCCCACGGAGCGAGGTCGATGACGTGAAAGACGTTTAACCCCGCAACAAAATCCATTCCCGTATGCAGGACGATCGAGAGGGGATAGAGCCAAACGCGCTTTTTATCGCGGCAGGCGTAAAAGACGAGAACGGACGCGCCGATGTGGAACAGTACGGCGAAGATCCGCTCGACGAAGGCGATCCCGAAATCGGCAAAGGCGAACCCCGTGAGCAAGCTCACAACGGCGTCGACGTTGGCGAGTTGGTCGGGCGCCTGTTCCGCGACCTGTTTGATTACCGTTCCGAAGAGGCCGGTATTGATCATCACGGCGTACGCCACGTACTGGATATAGGTAAGACCCAAGATCAGCATCACTTCAAAGCCGCCGTGCCCAATACCGTATGAGATCGACGTTTCTTTGTTCGTGCGCTTCTTCAAAACCGTTTTGAAGGCGATCAGCCGCCCGGTCTCTTCAAATACGCCCGGGAAAGCCCCGCCGCAAGCGCCAGCAACACCGGGTTTGCGTTCAGAAACCGGCTGACGGCGTGATCGGGCAGGCCCATCGCCGTCGGGAACGCCAGCACGTTCTGAATGGGCTTTTCAAGGATCAGCGCGAAGAGCAAAAACGCCGCCGCCCCGATTAGAATGGACGTGATCGGCTCCTTTTTCCTGAATTTCCAGATAAGCGCCACGGCCACGGGAACCGCGATAAAAATCACGGCCCCGATGATCAGCCAAACGAAAGACGCCGCTCCGACGTGCGCGTTTTCGATCATCTCTTTACACCTCTGGTTTCTTTATGATGAGCGTTCAGTGATGAACGTACATCCGCGACGGATTCGGGTCACCGTCTCCTTGGACCATACACAGAAACTCCCATCCGTATCTCTCGTAGAATCCCGTATGGTCGGTCAGCAGATAGACGGGCGAGATCCCTTTTGTGCGCAGATCCTCGACGACCATATTCAACAGACGGCCGGCGATGCCCTTGCCGCGATGGTCTTTTTCCGTGTATACGGCGCAGACGTTCGGCGTCAGATCCGTTCGGTCATGAAAGTCATTTTCAATGACGCCCATCCCGCCGACGATCCTTTCGCCGTCCAGACAGAAATACCACCCGTATTCGGTTTCGCGGTGCAGGTAGGCGTCCATACATTCGAGATACGCCCGTGTCGGGACACCCCATTTGCCGTGAAACCATTCCGCCGCGGCTTCTTTCAGTTCCGGCCTGTCTCTCAATGTCAGATAGGAATACACGTTCACCCGGTCCTCCCTTACGGCAAGGTTTCTCTTGCTCTGCGACCGTCGCCCTTGATGGCAGTGTAGGTGCCTTCTTGTATCCTTACAAACAAGTAGTTATTTGTCAATTCATTTTTTCCTGTATGCTTTTACTGTTAACGACTATTGATTCGTTCCAA
>CADBON010000170.1 GCA_902796315.1 Oscillospiraceae bacterium
GCTGCGGCTGAACGCCCTGCGGCCGACGGTGCCGACCGCCTGGTGGACGGCCGCCGCGGGCACGGCGGTACTGGCGGCGCTGGGCGTACTGTTTTGGCTGCCTGTCGCGGCGCGGTATGCGGCGGCGCCACTGCTGGCCGTTACCGACGGCACGCTGAAAGCTCGCGACGCCGTGCGGCAAAGCGTACGGCGCAGTGACGGTCTCGCGGTACAATACGCGCTGTTCCGCGCAAGTTTTGGCGGCTGGGCGCTGCTGTGCGCAGTCCCGTTCGCCGCCGTCTATTGCCTGCCCTATTGCCGGTTGGCGCCGCTCGTATGGCTGAAAAACGCCGAAAACGCGCCTATGCCAGCATATACAAGAGCGCCAACAGCAGTGTTTCGTCCGCCCCTTCCTCCGCCAGCAGAAGAATGATCGACAAAATCAGCGCGCTGTCCCTGTCCGCGACCGGGACGGCGCGCGACGCGTTCTGTGCGGACGATTCCGCCGCCGGGGCGGGGCGGGACGCGTCCAGATAGCCGTCGGGCATAGGAATATGCTTCGGCGGCTGTTTTTCCGTCGTCGGCGATTTTTCCGCCGGCAGGGGCCCCGTCATCTCACGTGTACGGCGCTGCATTTCCTCCACACGGCGGGCGGCGTCGTTTTGCATCTTCATGATTTCGGCGTAACTGTACTGCGCCATTACGGCAGCCCCCTCTCTTTGAGCACGGGCAGCAGCGCCAGCAGACGCACGATCCGCGCCGCCTCGTCTGCTTTATGGCGCCGTTCTTCACTCAAGAGCGGTTTGAGCGCCATCAGAAAGTCCACGCGCTCGTCGCGCCCGTTCAGTTTTTCGAGATAGGGCGTCAACTTCGTCAGCAGCGACAGATCCGGCAAGGCGGGCGCCGTACCGGCGGGCGCGGTCGTTTCACTCTTGCCGAGCCCCGCCAGCAGCCCCGCCGCCGTTTGTTTGAGCAATTCCACGTCCCCGTCCGAAAGCGAGCCCAACAGCGCGCCGAGGTCGGGCTCACTCATGCCCGTTCCCCAGGAACTGCGCGAACAGTTCTTTCGCCCGCTCGCTCTCGAGCAGTTTGCGCGTTTTTTCGCGATCCGCCAGCACCTCGCGCAGGGTTTGGGTCTGCCCTTCGCTCAGCGATCCCGCAAGGGCTTGTTCCACGTCGGTCTCGTTCCGCAGGCCGCCGTTTTCATTTTTCGCACGCAGTTTTTTCAAGAGTTCCGTCAGGTCCAACCGATTGTTTTCTTCATTTTTCAATTGCAATCACCGCCGTCGCATTGTATAATAATGAGGTACATTAACGGTATGCACGCAAAGAAGGGATTATGAATGCGATTGCTCGTACTCTCCGACAGCCACGGTCGCCCCTCCCACCTGCTGGCGGCGGTGGAGGCGGAACCGAAGGCCGAACTGATCTACTTTTTGGGCGACGGCGAACGCGACCTTGAAATGGCGGGGCTCTGCCACCCCGACCTGAACGTCATCGCAGTGCGCGGCAACTGCGACTGGGGCAGCGACCTGCCCGCGCGCGATATCCGCACCGCGGGCGGCATCCGCGTGCTGGCCACCCACGGCTATGCCGAGCGCGTCAAGTACGGCCCTGCGGAACTGGAGATGGCGGCGGCCGACGTAAAGGCCGATCTGATCCTGTTCGGCCACACGCACGAGCCGTACAATCAATACGTCGACGGGCGGCTGTATTTCAACCCCGGCGCGCTCGCCGACGGGCGGTACGGCGTAATCGACATTGTGGGCGGGAACTGTATCGGTATCCATAAGACGGTTTATTGACAACGGCCCTGCGCCGTGCTACTATAAAAACAACTCGGTAATAAGGAGTGATTGCGAATGGATTTCAAGTCCAACTGGCTGATGTACCTGCTTGCGGCGGGCGTCATCGGCTTCGTGGTCGTGGAATCGCTCTTCTTCCTCGTCAAAGCGTGGAAACGCGGCAAGGAACTGGGCATTTCCAAACAGACGCTGGTCAACACCGTCACCAACAGCGCCATCTATTCCGTTGCGCCGGCGATCTCGATCCTGGCGACGGTCTTCGTGCTGGCGAACGCCCTCGGCAACGTACTGCCGTGGATCCGTCTGTCGGTCATCGGCAACCTGCAGTATGAGACGGTGGCGGCCACCTCCATCCTCTCCGAACTGGGCGGCAGTCTGACCGAAGAGGTCACCGACCCGGCCAAGTTCGCCGCCGTTGCCTGGGGTATGACCATCGGCTGCTGCCTGCCGCTGATCCTCGTCCCCATCTTCTGCAAAAAGATCCATAAAAAAGTCGGCGACGTCGTCAACAAGAGCAGCAGCGCTTCGGCCCTGGCCGACGTGGTTGCCGCCGCGGCGTTCATCGGTATCATCGCCGCGTTCGTTTCCAAGTCCATCAACGGTATCGAGGTCACGAAAACCCTCACGGGTGAAAACGTCGTCAGTTCGCGTGCGGGCTTTTTGTCCATCGCCACGCTGATCGTTTCCATCGTCGTCTATCTGTTGCTGGACACGCTCGCCACCAAAAAGCACCTGGTGAAGTTTTCCAACTTCGTGATGCCCATCGCCATGTTCACCGGCATGGGCGCCGCGGTGCTGATGACACAGCTGCTGCCGCAGAGTCTTGTGCTCTGGTCGTGGCCGTGGCTGCCGCCCGTACAGTAAAGGAGGCGCGCAACGATGAAAAAAGACGTACCGTATTTCGATAAAGTCCACCGCTGGGGCCGTATCTGGACACTGCTGGCGCTGGTCGCCCTGTTCAGCGTACCGCTGGTCTTTTCGCTCGCGCACGACGCCTGGCCGGAGCCCGGCCCGTTCCTGAAGGGCCTGGTCGCCATTCTGCCGCTGTACTGGGTGTCGGGCATTATCGAGACCTTTACATACACGCCCATGATCGGCGCGGGCGGCACCTACCTGAGTTTCGTCACGGGCAACATTGCCAACCTGAAACTGCCCTGCGCCATCGCCGCGCTTGAAAAGGCCGACGTCAAGGGCACCAGCGATGAAGGTGAGGTCATTTCCACCATCGCCATCGCCTCGTCCGCCATCACCACCACGGTCATCATTGCGGCGGGCGTGCTGCTGTTCAGTATCCCGGTGCAATGGCTGACCAAGAGCCCGGTCTTCGCCCCCGCTTTTCAGCAGATCTTCCCCGCCATGTTCGGCGCGCTGATGGCCTCGTACCTGCGCAAGCATTGGAAGACCGCGGCCGCCACCGTGCTGATTGGCTGCATCGTCGTGTTCTTCTCCCCCTCGATCGGCATCGGCATTCTGATCGTTGTCACCATCGTCGCCGCCGTGCTCACGTCCTTCCTCTTCTACAAGATCTCGACGAAAAAGAGCGCCGCGAAATAACCCGTAAAAAAAGCGAAACCCGACCGTTTGGTCGGGTTTTTCTTATGCCGGTATTGTCTTCAGCGGCCGATCATTTTTTCGGCCCGCAGCAGGATCACCTGCGTTTTGGCGTCGGGGATCTCCCCGTTCAGCACGCCCGCGACGGCGTCCGCCAGCGGCCGTTTTTCGACGTTGATGAACTCATCGTCATCCAGGTGCTGATCGCCCTCATGCAGGCCGGTAGCGAGATAGAGATGAATGACCTCGTCGATCATGGCGGGCGTCGTGTACAGCGAACCGATTTTTTTGACGGAATCGGCGGTCAGGCCCGTCTCTTCGCTGAGTTCGCGCGCGGCGGCCTCATCCGGGTCTTCGCCGTACTCGAGTTTGCCCGCGGGCGCCTCGAGCGTCACCGTGCCGAAGGGGTAGCGGAACTGTTTGACCAGCCACACGTTGCCGTCGCCGTCGACGGGCAACACGCACACCGCGCCCGGGTGACGAATGACCTCGCGCACGGCCTTGCCGCCGTCGGGCAGTTCGATTTCGTCGCGGTACAGTTTGATCAGGACCCCGTCGAACACCTGCTCGGACGAGAGCGTTTTTTCTTCGAGTTTCATAGGCGCCTCCTCTGCGTCTGGGGCATCAAAAAGGCGGCTGTCGCGACAGCCGCCTTTGTGTAATTACTGTTCGTTCGGGTCGTCAAAGAACTTGATTTCCTCGGGCTCGTTGCCGTTCCCGTCCACGATGTGCCAGACAGGGTCTTCCCCCTCGGCCTTCGGCTCGGCGGCAGGGGCGTCGCCCACAAACTCCAGCGTGGAATCGGCGGCGCCGGCATCGTCCAGGAAATGCCAGACGGGCTTCTCGGCCTTCGGCTCGTCGCTCGCGGCCTTTGCGGTGCCGGGCTCGACGAACTGCAGCGTGTCGTCGGTGTCAAACGAGATGGAGGCAAACTCCTCGGTCCCCTTTTCATCGACGGGCTCCGGGTTGGAGGGAATGTCGCCGAAATGAATGCCGGCGGCGGAATCCAGATGGAAGTCGATGGGCGCTTCGTCCGGATGCCGCTTTTCGACCGTCTCTTCGTTCAGGTCGTCATCGGCGGGCGGCGTTTCTTCAAACACAAACTGCACGGATTCTTCCTTCGCGGGGGTCGCCTCAACGGCGGGAGCCGCTTCCGCAACGGGAGTTTCGACAGCGGGGGTCTCCTCAACGGCGGGGGCCGCGGGGATTTCTGTGCCGGCGGGTGCAAGATCGGCGTACGCCTCCTCGGTACTCACCTGCTCAACGGGAGCGGCGGGCTTGCGGGGCGGGAACTTCGGTTCGATTTTGCCGTAGCGGGCAGCCGCGACCTCGTCCACCTTCTGCTCGCGGTCATCGGCGATCTCGGGAACGTATTTCTCACGGCGCTCGCGGCCGCGGCGGTCGCGGCGATCTCGGCGGTCAAAACCGCGCTCGGGGCGCTCGGGACGCTCCACACCGCCCTCGGGAACGATAACCACGCGGCGGCGATCGCCCTCACCGACGGAGTGCGAGGTCACACCCTCGATCTCCTGCACGGCGGTGTGGATGATGCGGCGCTCGTAGGGGTTCATCGGTTCCAACTTGCAGCTGCGGCCGTATTTGACGGCGCGGGAGGCCTGGCGGCGTGCCAGCGAACGAAGGGTCTCTTCCCGACGGGCACGGTAATCGCCGACGTTCAGCGCCACGCGCTTGTTGTTATTGTCGCTGCGGTTGACGAACAGGCGGGTCAGGTACTGAAGCGCGTCCAGCGTTTCGCCGCGGCGGCCGATGATGTTGCCGTAATCCTCTTCACAATTGATCTCAAAATAGATGTCGTCGTCCGTTTCTTTGCAGGTGACGTCGGCGCCCTCCACGCCCATCTTGCGAAGAACGTCCTCAAGGTAGGCGGTGGCGGCGGTCTTTTTCGCCTCGATACCGCTCAAGTCCACCTGCGGAGCCGGCGCGGGAGTCGCGACAGATTTGGGAGTGCGCTCTTTACGCGGCTCTTGCTTGCGGGACGCCTGGGCGGGAGCGGGCTTTCGGCCCTGCTGTTTCTGTTCGGGTTTGTTGGGTTTTTGTCCGCCCTTGGGTTTGGGTTCGGACTTCTGTTCGGGTTTGGGCTGCGGTTTGGGCTGCGGCTTTTCCTGCTTGGGGGCAGGCGCGGCCTTGCCGTCGTCATACCAGGCGCGGACCTTGGCGGGGGCGCCGCCGAACAGACCAAGCGTCTTCTTTTTGGGCATCTGCTGCACTTCACACTGAACGTCCGCTTCCAGCGGCGCGTTCAGCAACGCGATCGCCTGTTTTCGCGCTTCGTCGATCGTGGGAGCGGAGCCGATTGCTTCTTTTATCATATCTGTTCACCTGATTTCTTTATGCGTTGTTTTCCATTTCCACGCGCTTTTTGACGTTATTCTCGCGCGAGCGGCGGGTGACGGTCTCGTCGACCATCTGCTGGGCGATGACCTTTTTGGGGCTGTACGCGTTGGAAAGAATGATTTGCTGAATAAAGGACAGCACGTTGGAAATGATCCAGTAAAAACCGATACCGCACGGAAGTGCGAAGGTAAAGACCAGCGACATGACCGGGCTCATAAAGGTCATGCAGCCCATGGTCGGGTTTTTGGCCATCTCGGGGTTCTGCTTGCGCTGTTTCATATACATATAAACAGAGCTGAGCATAGCCGTCGCAAAAGCGACGATGGGGATGATCCAGTAATAGTCAAATGCCTTGAAGTTGGGCGTGTGCGCCAGATCGAAGATGCCGACGGCAAATTCTTTTTTGAACGCGACCAGACTGTTTAATTCCTCCGGATTCAGCACCTTGCTGAAAACCTCATAGATCTTGGCGTAGTTGTCGCCGGTGGGATCCAGCAGTTCCAGCAGCTTCAGTTCGCTGGAGCGGCCGGCGGCCGCAGACGTGGCTTTGGTCGCCGTGGTGGTGATAAACGACGCAAGGTCAGTCGACAACTGCGTGATTTTGTCGGAGGCGATCCGCAGCACCGTCGAAAGGGGCGTATAAATGACCTGATACAGGCCCATCATAACGCCGAGTTGGATCAGCATCGGCGCGCAGCCCATATTGGCGGCGCTGAAACCCTCACGCTGGTAAAGCGCCTGAGTTTCCTCCTGAATCTTCTGCTGATTGCCCGCAAACTTCTGTTTGATTTTGTTGACCTTGGTATTGAGGCGCACCTGTTTGGCGCTGTTCTTTTGCTGGCTGATGGAAGCGGGCAAAAGAACCAGACGGGTGATCAGTGTCAAGATCAGAATGGATACAAGATAACTGTTCGTCCACGAATAAAACAGGTTCAGTACAAAAGCAAACGGGAGGGCAAGAAAATCTCTCATGGTTTCAATCCTTTCCGTTCGTGTGGGAAAGCAGGCGAAACTTACTTTTTCGCCTTTTCTTTTTTGGGTGGGACGGGGTCCACACCGCCGGGGAAGAGGATGTTGCAGCGCGCAAGCCGCCCCAGTGCCAGCAGCGTACCCTTCAGCGCGCCGTGGATGCGAATGGCCTCCAGCGCGTACTGCGAACAGGTGGGGTAATAGCGGCAGCGTGCAGGAAACAGCGGCGAAATATGCCGCTGATAAAACCCGATGGCGCGCATCAAAAATGCTTTCACCGCGGCTTTGCCTCCTTCAGAAGGCCCTCGGCGGCAAACATGGCGCGCATGGTGCGGGCGACGGCCGTACTCTTTTTATAGCGCGTGGCCGTGCGGGCAACAAGCACAAAATCGTAGCCCGGCTTCACCTGCGGACAAACCTCGCGAAAGGCGGCGGTCAAAACACGCCGCGCCCGGTTGCGCGCGACGGCGTTGCCGATTTTTTTACTGGAAGAAACGCCTACGCGGCATTGTCCCGCGCGGTTTTGTGCGTAGTACACGACCAGCGCAGGATCGACCACGACCTTGCCCCTGCGGTACAAACGGCGAAAGTCGGCGTTTTGCTTCAGTTTCAGAAACTCGGCCACGTCTCTCACCCGGTGTGAACGCGGTGATTAGTAGGTAAGCTGCTTGCGGCCTTTGCGACGGCGGCGGGCAAGAACTTTACGGCCGTTGCGGTCGCTCATTCTTTTGCGGAAGCCGTGCTCTTTCATGCGGTGTCTGACTTTGGGCTGATAGGTTCTTTTCATGATGTTCTACTCCTTTTATTTTCAGGCGCGGTTTACGGAAGAAAGAGAAGGGAAGTAAGCGCCACCTGTGATTGCGCATTCTATCCGAAGATAAACATACTGAAGTATTATAATAAAAAGGCGGGCGGTTGTCAAGACCTAAATCTTGTGCGTTTTCGCCGTGAACACGGTACGCGGGTGTTGCACTTTGCCGCGTTCTGTGTTATGATATAAGATAGTATATAAAGGAGTTGAAGTTCCCTATGGCAGAATGTAATCACGACTGCGGCAGTTGTTCGCAGAACTGCGGCGAGCGCACCGAACCCGAAAGCATGCTCGCCAAACTCAACGAGCTCTCGCACGTCAAAAAAGTGATCGGCGTGGTCAGCGGCAAGGGCGGCGTGGGCAAATCCCTCGTCACCTCTCTACTGGCAGTCACAATGCAGCGCCGCGGTTTTCAGGCCGCCGTGCTGGACGCCGACGTGACCGGCCCGTCCATTCCCAAGGCCTTTGGCATCAAGGAAAAGGCGCAGGGCAGCGACGTCGGCATCTTTCCCGCCAAGAGCAAGACCGGCATTGAGATCATGTCGGTCAACCTAATGCTCGAAAACGACACCGACCCCGTCGTATGGCGCGGGCCGATCATCGCGGGCGTGGTCAAACAGTTCTGGACCGACGTGGTCTGGAACGACGTGGACTTTATGTTTGTGGATATGCCCCCCGGCACGGGCGACGTGCCGCTGACGGTCTTCCAGAGTCTGCCCGTGGACGGCGTCATCGTCGTCACCTCGCCGCAGGAACTGGTGGGCATGATCGTTGAAAAGGCAACCAAGATGGCGGCGCTGATGAACATCCCCGTGCTCGCCTATGCCGAGAATATGAGTTATTACGAGTGCCCGGACTGCCACGCGAAGCACAACCTGTTCGGCGAAAGCGACATCGCGGCCGTCGCCGAGGCGCACGGCGTCGACACTGTCGCCCGGATCCCCATCGACCCGAAACTGGCGGCCGGCACCGACGCGGGCGTCATCGAACTGTTTGACGGCCCGTGGCTGGACGGCATCGCCGATAAACTGACCGCTCTGCTGGATGAATAACGTCGCCGTACTCGCCGCGGCCGACTCCTTCAAGGGGACGCTCACTTCGCGGCAGGTAAACGAGACGGTTGCCGCCGTGCTTACGGAGTGCGGCGGGTTTTCCGTCGTCTGCTGTCCCGTCGCCGACGGCGGCGAGGGCACGGCGGAAGCGCTGACGGACGCCCTCGGCGGTCAAACCGTCACCCTGCCCGTCACCGGCCCATTCGGTCAGACCGTCAACGCAAGTTACCGCCTGGCCGGCACGACCGCCGTGCTGGAAATGGCGGCGGCCTCGGGCATCACCCTGCAGCCGAAAGAGGAACTTGATCCCCTCGTCGCCACGACCTACGGCACGGGCGAACTGCTGAACGACGCGCTCGCGCGCGGCGCCGAAAAGATTTTGATCGGCATCGGCGGCAGCGCCACCAACGACGGCGGCGCGGGCGCTTTGCAGGCGCTGGGCGCAAAACTGTACGACGCCGAGGGGCGCGAACTGCCCCGCGGGGGCGCGGCTCTGCGCGATCTCGCCTCGTTTGACGCGACCGCCGTCCGCGAACGGTTCAAGGGCGTCGATCTGCAGGTGGCGTGCGACGTGACCTCGCCCCTCTGCGGGCCGAACGGCGCCACGGCGGTCTTTTCCGCGCAGAAGGGCGCAAGCGAAGCGGATAAGCGGCAACTGGAAACGGCGCTGCTGCATTACGGCACGCTGGTCGACGCCGCACTCGGTCACCCCTTCAAAGACCTGCCCGGCACGGGCGCCGCGGGCGGTCTCGGCTACGCGCTGGTCGCTTTCTGCGGCGGCAAACTGCGCCGCGGTTTCGACGTCGTCGCCGACGCCGTCGGGCTGGAAGAAAAGATTGGCGCCTGCGACGTCGTGATCACCGGCGAAGGCCGCACCGACGCGTCGTCGCTGTTGGGCAAACTTCCCGTCAGCGTGGCGGCGCTCGCGAAAAAGCACGGCAAAGAGTGCGTGCTGATCAGCGGCGATCTCGCCTGCGACGAGGGCGCGCTCGACGCGGCCTTTTCCGCGCATTTTCGCGCACGGCGTGAAAACGACACCCCCGACGAGGCCATGGCGAACGCCATCCCGCGTCTGCGTGACGCGGCGGCAAGAGCGGCGCGTTTTTTGCACAACGAACGCCGCTATAAGACCCTGCTGCTCGACCTCGACAACACCCTGCTCGATTTTGCGCAGTGCGCCTACCATTCGATGAAACGCGGCTTTGAGGAACGCGGACTCCCCTTTTCGGACGACTCGTTCGCGATTTTCGAGCGTGAGAACAACAAGATCTGGAAAGAACTCGAAGCGGGCGGTTTTCCCAAAGACTACATCCGTCAAAACCGCTGGAACCGCATTTTTGCCGCTCTCGGCATCGACGCCGACGGCCCCGCGTTTGAAGAGGTGTTCGAAGGCGGCCTCGCCGATTTCGGCATCCCGATGGACGGCGCGCAGGACCTGCTCGAGTATCTGGCGCCGAAGTACGATCTGTACGTCGTTTCCAACGGTTTTCGCGCCATTCAGAAAAGCCGCCTGAAACTCAGCGGTTTTGAAAAATACTTCAAGGGTGTGTTCCTGTCCGAGGATCTGGGCGTGAGCAAGCCCGCCGCGGAATATTTCGACGCCTGTTTCCGGGCGATGGGAAATCCCGCCAAAGAGACCGTACTGCTGGTTGGCGACAGTCTGACCGCCGACATTTCCGGCGGCGAACGGTACGGGATCGACACCGTGTGGGTCAACCTGTTCGGCGAGAGCGCCGGCGACCTGCACCCGACGTTTGTCATCCGTTCCCCCGCGGAACTGAAAAGTTTGCTGTAAAATACTGTAACCGGGAGTGTTCACAATGCAACTGCTGCACAAGGGCGTGGATATGCTCAAGAGCGTCAAAACGTACTGGAAACGACCGCCGGAAGGCAAGTACATGACGTTCCGCGAGATTTTCGCCTACTCCATCGGCGGCATCGGCGCGTATTCCATCTTCACGATGGCCCAGGCGCTGCTGCTGTCGACCACCAACGTCATCATCGGCAACACCATCGGCATTCAGCCGATGCATATGTACGTGATGTACCTCATCTCGGTCATCACCAACATCCCGCTGACGATGGTGCGCGCCAATATGGTCGACAACGTCAAATACAAGTCGGGCAAATACCGTCCGTATCTTTTGCGGATGGGCATTCCGACCGTGGCGATCTCGATGCTGTTCGTTTTCACGCCGTATGCGAAGTTCGGCTACCTCGTCCGCTGTGTGCTGATTTTCATCTATAACTTCGGCCTGCAGTTCTTCTACAATTTCTTCTACGACGCGTACGAGAACCTGATCCACGTCCTCTCGCCCGACACGCAGGAGCGTACCAACGTGACCGCGATCAAGAGTATGATCTACTCGCTGTCGCCGACCGTCACCAACTTCATCACGCCCATCATCGCCGAAAAGGTCGCCGACGGCAATATGTACGACCTGCGCGTGTATCAGTGGCTGTACCCGTTCATCGCCGTCATCGGCGTGGGTTTGATCCTGCTCGTCTATGCACGGACCGAAGAAAAGATCGTCGTCGCCAAGACGCATAAAATGAAGATCCGCTTCACGGACGCGCTCCGCGAAGTCGCCAAAAACAAATACTTCTGGATCATTTCCCTCGCCGGCTGGCTCGGCTTTTTGGAGAGCTGCACCTACGTGGTGCTGCAGTGGCTTTACAACTACGCCCACCTCTGCACGCCCGAACAGTACGCCTTCGTCACGCTCATCCGCGGCACGGCGTACAGCTGGGGCATGATCCTCGCCCCCTTTGCCATCAAGCGATGGGGCAAAAAGCGGGTGCTGATCGTCACCAACCTGTTCAACATTCTCGCGCTGGCGCTGGTCTATCCGCTGATGCACAACATCTGGACGGTGCTGTTCTGTATGTACCTCAACTCCGTCGCCGACTCGTTCATCCTGGTCCTCAACCCCGCCATTCAGGCCGATATCCGCGACTATCAGCACTATAAGAGCGGCGAGCGCATCGACGGTATGTTCGGCGCAGTCGCGATGATCGGCTCGTTCATCACCATGGCGACCAGTTCCGTCCTGCCCGCCGTTTATGAGAAGTACGGCATTTTCAAAGGCAACGGGTACGAGAATATGTACGATGTGCTGTACGATCCCAACATCCTCTACCGCCTGGTCGGCGTGCTGGTCATCCTCTCCGCCGTCGGCGCGGCGCTGAACGTCATCCCCTATTTCTTCTACGATCTGACCGAGACCAAGCAGCGCGCGGTCATCAAGATCTTGCAGATCCGCGCCATGTTTGAGGATTACGGCAACGGGGTGCTGACCGACGACGATATGAAAAACACCGTTGAACTGATCCGTGATTCGGAAACCGCCGTGCGCGACGGCCGCAGGGACGTGCGCGCGCTGCGGGCGCAGGGCGCCGGACGAAAAGCCGTCCGCGAGGCCGAAAAGCACAACGAGAACGTTGAGATCGCCGAGGCGGTCCTGCACGAGGTCGAGCGGTTTGAGACCCCCGCCGAAAAAGCCCGCCTTGCCTGGGCGCAGAAAATCGAGGCCGCCGGCATTGAGGGGATCGCCCGTCTGAACAACGACAACGTGGTTCAGGCCCGCGCCCTGCCCGCCGGCACCAAAGAAGAAAAGCAGATCCGCAAGCAGGCCGTCGCCGACGCCAAACTCGGCGTGCGCTGCCGCAAAGCCGCCGCCAAATATTTCCCGAACGGCATCCCCTTTGCGGACGAAGAAAAACTTGACTCCCTGATCGAAACCGAGCGTGAACTCGATGAAAAGAAAGTCAAGTTATTGAAAGAGAAAGCGCCGAAGGCCGAAGTCGAGGCCGTGTCCGCCGAACTGGCCGCCGTGTCGAAAGAGATCAAAAAACTGTCGGACGAGGGCGCCAAGATCGCGGAATGCACCAAGGTCTATACCGACGCGTGCAAACTGCTGCGCCAGGCCGCCAACTACGAGAAGTTCGGCGAGATCGACCGTCTGTATTCCGAAAAACTGTTGCCCGAGACCGAAATCTAAAACCGTATCTCCACCCGGTGGTCGCCCGCCGGAGCGGTGATCTTCACAAGTTTTGCCCCGCCGTCGTACTCCGTCACGGTTTCACAAACGCCGTCACAGAGTACCGCGGCGGGTTTGTGTATATAGACAAGGGTCTCGCCCTCACCGGCGGCGGTGTAATCGAGCGTAAACACGCCGTTCCCGCGGTCAAGGCCGTATTTGTTGAGCGTACCCGCGACCGCGACGGGCGCCGTTCGGCTCAGCATTTCCATCAGCCGCGCGTCCAGATCGTCGCCGTGGTAATCCCAATAGACCTGCCCCCACCGGTTCTCGTCGAAAAAGTCCAGCAGTTCATACGCGTGCGGGAACCACGACGTGTCGTTGTTGTCGCTGCAGCCGCCCCATTCGCCGATGATCATCGGCACACCCAGCCGCTTTTGCGCGTTGCCCTGTTCGGTAAAAAAGGCCTTGACGCGGTCGGCGTCGGCATAGCGGTAAAGGGGCGTGTCCACGGTCATATCATAGGCGTGCGGGCCATAGCACTGCAGCGGCTCGCGTTCGCCGTTGACGAGGATGGGCGGCACCGACTGGCGTGCGCCGCCATTGCACAGCGTGGTCTGCTCCATCATCAGGATCCCGTTCGGCGTCACCTCACGGATGGCCGCCGCCATTTTGTTGAGGAAGGGCCAGTAGTACACCCGGTCAAATTCGGCGGAAAGGCCGTCCACCCTCTGCATAATATCGCGGATGGCGTTCCCCTTCACCGCGCCGAGCAGGGCGGGCACGTCGCGTTTGAGAAGCGCGGCGGCGATGGCCTTGCGGTTGATTTTGGGACTGGTAAAAACCTGCCCCGCGGCGCTGCGCACGAGCGCACGCACAAGTTTGGTGCCGAACGAACCGGGGAAGGGCTCGTTCAGCAGATCAAAGCCGAACAGCGCGGGTCTGTCGCCGTAGCGGGCGGCCAGCATTTGCCACAGGTCGGCGAAACGGTCCTGCAGGCCCCTGCCCCACACGGGATCGTTGTGCCAAAAATGGTCAAAGGCGCTGTGTACCCATTTGCCGAAAACGTAGGCCTCTCCCCAAACGAATGTTGCGGGCTGCGGAACGTGCCCGTCGGTCAGCGTTGCCCACGAGGGCGCACCGTCGCCGCCGCCTACGCCGCCGTAGCCGGAGTACAGATCCTGATGCATATCCAGCAGGATGTATACGCCGTATTTCTCCGCAAGGGTAAAGATCTCGTCGATGGAGCGCAGATAACTCTCGTTATACTCCTCCAGATGCGGCTCCAGATTCGCCCACGTCACCGCCAGGCGGATGAAGTTAAACCCGCGCGCGGCGTACTTTTGAAAGAACGCCTCGTCCAACGGGTAGCGAAACCGCTCGCACCCGATCAACTTGTCATCGATGTTCATACCGTTGAAAATGCGCACGCGGCCGCAATCGTCAACGAAATTCAGCCCTTCGGTCAAAATCTTATCCATAACGCACCTCCGTGTGTCTGCCATAGGATCCTATTCGCCGTAGGTCAGCGCGTCGGTATTTTCGGCGCTGTATTCCACCTGCTGTGACCAGCGGCGCACGCTTTCGCGCAGGTCGTCCGCCGTCAGCGCGCCGGTCTCGCGCAGTGTCGCGCCATCCCACAGCCGCAGGTACAGCACCGCCTCGACGCAAAAACGCATGACCTCGGCGTAGCGGCCGTCGAAAAAACCGCGCGAGAGGTGACGAAAGATCAGATAGGCGAATACCTTTTTATAATGGGCGTCATACGCCGGCCCGGGCAAGTGCGGACGTGCGGCGCTCACAAGGCGCGCGGCCTGCTGCTCCCACTCCCGGTCGATGGGCTCGGTCGCGGCGTAGCGGCGGGCGATCTCCTCAAAGGGGCGCGCCGCAAGCGGCTGTTCCAGCGACCAATCGGCGGTCATCACAACGGCCTTGCCCAGCGTATCGCGCAGCGAACGGCCGCCGTCGAAGATCTCGCGGAACAGGTCGGCGCGAAAGTCACAAAATTCGTCGTAAAAATCGGCGTCGTCCCGTTCGCGGTCCGTCAGGCCGTCGTCCGCGCCGTCATCCACGGTGACAAGCGTCAGACGGTCGCCGCTTTCCAGCAGACGGCAGACCTCTTCGCAGGCAAGGCCGAGCCCGCGCTCGGTGCGGCCGGGAAACTCGCGGTAAAACCGCGGGTGCTCGCGGCAAACGTCGCAGAGCGCGTCGTGCCCGAGCGCGCTGTAAATCTCGCAGAGGTTGTCCGCGTCCAAAAAGGGACAGCGCCCCTCCCCCGTCATGGCAAAACAGCGCGAACCGTCGGGCGAAACGGTCATACAGCGGCGCATTTTTTCGCCGAGCGCACCCTCCAGCCCCTCGTAAAACGAGGCGGTGTCGGGGTCGACGTCCACCTCCCAGCCGAGGCAGCAGTTGTGCGCGCACGCCCCCGCTGTACAGCGGAACGCCTCGTAAAAATCGGGTTGAATGAACTTCATTTCGTCACGTCCGTAACCGTCAGCACGTTTCCGCTGACGGTGAATTTTACGTCATAATCGCCAAAGCGCAGGCCGTACACCCGCTCCGGGTCGTCCTGGTACGAGGGGCGCGGGTCCAACGCCAGCGCCTCGCACAAAGGATTGCGCAGAGCTGCGGGCAGGCGGTTTTCCAAATCGACGGGAATGCGCACCGTCAGGCGGTCAAACGCGCGATCGTCGGTGAAGCCGCCCGTGGCGTCCTCCACCCGATCGGCGTAGGGCACGTAGGGTTTGACGTCGTAAATGGGCGTGCCGTCCACCAAATCGGCGCCGCCGACCACCAGTACCGTGCCGTCGGTCGCCGTCTCTTCGATCTTCAGCAGTTTTACGCACGAAAGGCCGATGGGATTGGGGCGGTTGGGCGAGCGCGTGGCAAACACGCCCAGCCGTTCGTTCCCGCCCAGGCGCGGCGGGCGCACGGTGGGCGACCACTTTTCCGGCCGCGGGTTTTCGGAAAACCCCCAGATCAGCCACAGGTGCGAAAAGCCCTCCAACCCCCGCAGGGCGTTGGGGTCGCGGTATTCCGGCGCAAAGACGACCTTCGCCGTCAGCGCCGGTGCAAGCCCGCTCTGCCGCGGCACGCCGAACTTGGTTTTGAAATCGCCGCGCAGTACGGCGATCGGTTCTATGGTCATACCGTTTCCTCCGTTGGTTTCATTTGCTCGCTGCACCACACCGCCGCGGCCATCGCCGCCAGGCAAAGCACGTCCACGACCATCATCGCGACGTTCGGCTCGACGCACCGTGCGTTTTCGACAACCATCATCACCGTTACCGCAAAGAACGGCGCCAGCATACAGCCGTACAACAGCCGTTTGCCGCGGTTCCTGAGCCGCTTCGCGACGTAGCACCACAGCGCTGCCATCGCGCCGAGAGCGGTGTACGCAAGTCCGTCGACGAGATCCGACAGGGCGTTGGTCGCGAACATTTCCGGGTCGTGCATCCGCACGGCCGCCACGGCACTGAACGCCGTCGTGTACCCGTAGTAGCCCAGGCACAATCCGGCGAAAAACAGCAGCACACCGCCGGCGATCGCCTTCGGCTCCGCCGTCTTGCGCAGAAGCAGAAGGACGATGATCAGCGGGTAAACGTCGAGATTGCCGCCGAGGACCGACAGGTTGCACATCCCCCTGCCGAGCGGCGTGGCGGTCAACTCCCCGAGCAGTTGTGCGGCAACGCCGAAAGCGACGCCGATCAGAAAAAAGCGAAGAATTTTCATAGTCGTCTCGTTAAAGAAAACCGCGGGCCAAGGCAATCGCCTTAGCCCGCGTTTTGAAGCAGTTACAGCGGAAAAGATGCAAATCGTTCAAACGCCTCATCCGCACGCCCCAAAGCGGGGGCCTCGTTCGGTCGCTTAATACTGTTTGCGTGCTTCGTAGTAAGTGTGCAGGATCTCGTGCGCCTTATGGCTGCCGGGTTCGCCGAAGAACTCGTCGTACACTCTGGTGATGTCCGGGTTCAGGTGGCTCTTGCGCACGGGCAGGTTTTCGTCGTCCTTATACAGACCGGCGGCACGCACGGCGCGAACGTCGGTGAAGTTGCGGACGGAAGCGGGCACGATGGGCTGGCCGCCGCCGTTGACGCAGCCGCCCGGGCAGGCCATGACTTCGATGAAGTCATACTGCTTCTCGCCGCTCTTGACCATATCGAGCACCTTGCGGGCGTTGATCAGGCCGCTGGTAACGCAGACGCGGATCGTAACGCCGTTGATGGTGAGCTCGGCTTCCTTAATCTCCTCGGTTCCGCGGATGGGCTTGAAGAGGTCGAAGTTCTCCAGCTCTTCGCCGGTAAGGGCGTGATAGGCGGTACGAAGGGCCGCTTCCATAACGCCGCCGGTCGCACCGAAGATGGTGCCGGCGCCGGAGCCGAGACCGAAGGGCGAGTCGAACTCATCGTCGGGGATGGCGGTGAAGTTGATGCCGGCTTTGCGGATCATACGCGCCAGCTCACGGGTCGTGAGCGAAGCGTCGATGTCGCGCAGGCCCTCGACGGCCGTCTTGTAATCGCTGCGCTCCGCCTCAAACTTCTTGGCGGTGCAGGGCATGACGGAAACGGAGAAGATCGACGCGGGATCCCAGCCCATTTTCTCGGCATAGTAGGTCTTGGCGACAGCGCCGAACATACCCTGCGGAGATTTGCAGCTGGAAAGGTTCGGGATGAACTCGGGATAATAATGCTCGCAGAAATTGATCCAGCCGGGCGAGCAGGAGGTGATCAGCGGCAGTTTGCCGCCGTTTTTGAAGCGATCGAGGAACTCGGTGGCCTCTTCCATAATGGTCAGGTCGGCGCTGAAGTTGGTGTCAAACACGTTCTCAAAGCCAAGCATACGCAGAGCGCGGACCATTTTGCCGGTGACGATCGAGCCCATGGGCATACCGAACTCTTCACCAAGGCCGACGCGGACGGACGGAGCCGTCTGGACGATAACGTGAAGGTCGGGATTGTTGAGCGCCTCAAAGACCTTTTGGGTGTCGTCACGCTCGGACAGGGCGCCGGTCGGGCAGTAGTTGATGCACTGGCCGCAGTTGACACAGGCCACGTCGCCCAGGCCCCACTCAAAGGCGGACCCGATGTGGGTGTCGAAGCCGCGGGCGTTGGCACCGATCACAGAGCAGCCCTGCAGTTTTTCGCAGGCGGCCACACAGCGGCGGCAGAGAATGCACTTCTCGTTGTCGCGGTACATATGCACGGCACTGCGGTCGATCTCATAGGGAACCGTGTCGCCGGCCATGGCGTTCTCGTCCTCAATGCCGTACTCGTTGCACAGTTTCTGCAGTTCGCAGCTGCCGTTGCGCACGCAGGCAAGGCACTCTTTTTTATGGGTGGAAAGAATCAGTTCCAGCGTCATTCTGCGGTTTTCACGGACCTTCGGGGAGTTGGTGAAAATCGCCATCCCGTCGTTGGCGGGGAACACGCAGGAGGCAACCATGTGCGCCGGACGGCCGGAATCGGGGGCCTCTTGGACCTCGACCAGGCAGATGCGGCAGGCGCCGATGGCGTTGATGTCTTTCAGATAGCACAGCGTCGGAATTTCAACACCGGCGGTATGGCAGGCCTCCAGAACGGTGCTGCCGGCCGGTACTTCATATTCGAAACCGTTGATTTTAACGCGGATCGTATCCATTTCTGCTCCTCCTTATTTCTTCGAGATCGCGTGGAACGCGCAGTTGTCGATGCACGTGCCGCACTTGATGCACTTCGTCTGGTCAATGACGTGGGGCTCTTTGACCGCGCCGGAGATGGCGTTGACCGGGCAGTTGCGGGCGCACTTGGTGCAGCCTTTGCAAAGCGCGGGATCGATCTCGAACCGGACAAGGTTCTTGCAGACGTGGGCGGGGCACTTTTTGTCCACAACGTGGGCAATGTACTCGTCCTTAAAGCGCTGGTAGGTGGACAGAACGGGGTTGGGAGCCGTCTGGCCCAGACCGCACAGGGAGTTCTCTTTGATGTAGTAGCAAAGTTTCTCCATACGGTCAAGGTCTTCCATCGTGCCGTTGCCGGAGGTGATCTTTTCGAGCAGTTCCAGCAGGCGGCGGGTACCGACGCGGCACGGCGTGCACTTGCCGCAGCTCTCGTCGACCGTGAATTTCAGGAAGAACTTGGCGATATCGACCATGCAGGTATCTTCGTCCATGACGATCAGTCCGCCGGAGCCCATCATGGCGCCCTTGCTTCTCAGGTTGTCATAGTCGATCGGTTCGTCCAGCAGTTCCGCGGGGAGGCAGCCGCCGGAGGGGCCGCCGGCCTGAGCCGCTTTGAACTTTTTGCCGTTCGGGCAGCCGCCGCCGATGTCGTAAATGACTTCGCGCAGAGTGGTGCCCATGGGGATCTCGACAAGGCCGGTGTTGTTGATCTTGCCGCCCAGAGCAAAGACCTTGGTGCCCTTGCTGCCCTCGGTGCCCATGCTGTTGAAGAACTCGGCGCCCTTCAGGATGATCTGGGGAATGTTCGCAAAGGTTTCGACGTTGTTTTCGGTGGTGGGTTTGCCGAACAGACCCTTGACCGCCGGGTACGGAGGACGCGGACGGGGTTCGCCGCGGTTGCCTTCGATGGAGGTCATCAGCGCGGTCTCTTCGCCGCAGACGAAAGCGCCGGCGCCGAGACGGATGTGCAAGTCAAAATCAAAGCCGCTGCCGAAGATATCTTTACCGAGCAGGCCGTATTCACGGGCGTCCTTAATGGCCTTTTCCAAACGCTTGACGGCGATGGGGTACTCGGCGCGGACGTAAACGTAACCCTGGGTCGCGCCGGTGGCGTAACCGCAGATGGTCATGGCTTCCACGATGCAGTGCGGGTCGCCTTCCAGCACGGAGCGGTCCATGAACGCGCCGGGGTCGCCTTCATCGGCGTTGCAGACGACATACTTCTGGTCCGCTTTGTTCGCCGCGGTGAAGCTCCACTTTTTGCCGGTGGGGAAACCGCCGCCGCCACGGCCGCGAAGGCCGGAATCGGACACGACCTTGATGACCTCTTCGGGCGTCATTTCGGTAAGGGCCTTGCCGAGCGCGGCATAGCCGTCCATCGCGATGTATTCATCAATGCTTTCGGGGTTGATCACGCCGCAGTTGCGCAGCGCAACACGCTTCTGCTTCGCGTAGAAGGTGGTGTCGCTCAGCGAAACGTTGCCGTTTTCGACCGCCGCGTCCGCCGCGGCCTCGTCGTAAACGAGACGGCTGACAACTCTGCCCTTGAGAAGATGCTCTTCAACGATCTCTTTGACGTCGGCTTCCTTCACCTGACTGTAGAAAGTGCCGTCGGGATACACGATCACCACGGGACCGAGGGCACACAGGCCAAAGCAGCCCGTTTGAACGATCTTGACCTCTTCGCTCAAGTCGTTCTTGGCGATCTGATTCTCGAACTCGGCGATCAGCTTTGCGCTGCCGGAAGACGTGCAGCCGGTGCCTCCGCAGATCAGTACTTGCGCACGAACCATAGTATTTACCTCCTATACCCTTAGATATCCTTAATCACGTAATCCGTGATGACCTTGCCGCCCTTGAGATGCTTCTCAACAACTTCTTTGGCCTTTTCGGGCGTCATCTTAACGTAGGTCACCTTTTCTTTGCCGGCCTCGAAAACCTCTACGACGGGCTCGAACTGGCAGATGCCGATGCAGCCGGTCTGGGTAACGGTCACCTTATCGGACAGACCTTCCCGGTTGACCTCTTCCACGAAAGCGTTCAGCACCGGACGGGCGCCCGCTGCGATGCCGCAGGTGGCCATACCGACCACGACGCGGATGTCGCCGCTGCCTTCGCGCAGAACGACTTTGTTCTGCATTCTCTCTCTGATTGCCGCAAGTTCCTCTAAAGATTTCATTTGCTTCTATCCTTTCTGCTTCAATATTTCTGAATTTATATAGAAGGGCAGGGGTTTCCGTTTGCCCCGTCATACTGTTCTTTGAGATAGTCCGCGATCCAGGCGACCACCTCCGGGTGAGAGAGCGGTACGCCCCCGAGCGCTTCTTTCAACTCATCGGTATCCAAACGCACCTCGCCGCCGGGCAGCGTGTGGGTAAAGACCCAGCGGATCTCCGGCGCGCCCTGGATGAGCACCGTCAGCGTGGAGATCACGTCGCCCAAAGGCGTATAATCGATGCTCGTCTTGTAAAACAGCGCGGATGTCGTTGTTCCGTGGTCGGTCGGGAAGTTTTCGCTGTCGCGCGAGACGATGGAAAACTCACCGCCCGTCTGCTCGCACGCCAATTTGAACAGCGGGATGCCGAGCCCCACGTTGCGCGTGGTACGCGTGGTGGTGAACGGATCGGTGACCGCGGCGAGGAAATCGGGTTTCATCCCGCAGCCGTCGTCCGAAATGCTGACAAAGAGCGTTTCCGTCGTTTCCTTCAGTTCGATGCGAACGGTTTCCGCGCCGGCTTTGACCGAATTCTGCGCAATATCCAGAATATTCAGTGATATCTCTTTCATACGGCCCTCCCGAGAAGGTCGAAGAGCGCCTTGACAACGCCCTCTTCGTCCGAGGGTTCCGCGTCCAACTCAAGGAACGCGCTTTTATCCCGAATGCTCCAAAGATTGTGCGCGTCGGAGGAAACGAGGATGCGTTTGCTTTGCAGAGCCGGATAGCGTTCACGGTAGGAAGCGATCTTTTCCGCGTCGGCCAGTTCCGCGTTGAGAAAGCCCGGCTCCGGCGGGAAATCGCCCAGCACGGCGATCGCGCCGTTGGCCTCCCGGTCCACGTGCGCCGGGTAGCACACGCCGCCGAACCGTGCGACCGCTTCGGGCACTTCCCCGATCATCAGCGACGTTGCCGCCGGCAGGTAATCCGCCAGTTTTCCGACAAGCTCGTCATTCTCGTCAAGGATCAGCTGTGAACCGAAGATCCGCTCGTTGTTCGGAACGTGCATCCTGCGCGCGTCCACAAACGCATCAAAGTCAGCCGCCGCCTGCGGCGAGGGAAAAAGGCAGACCACGTGGATATCCTCCGCCGTGGTGAGTTCCATCCCGCAGATGGGGATCAGCCCGTTCCGGCGCGCCGCTTGGGCGAAGGCCAAGCCGTTTTTGCAGCTGTTGTGATCCGTGAGCGCCACGATCTGCAGCCCCGCCAAAAGCGCCATACCGGCGATATTATTCGGCGTCATATCGTCCTCAGCGCAGGGCGACAGACAGGAATGAATGTGAAAATCGTAATAGAACCTGTTCATACGGCCGGCCCGAGCAGCGCCGCAAGCCGAAAGGCGGAAAGGTCCGAACAAAGAACGTTTACGCTTTTTTCTTCCGCCGTGCGGACAAGCTCCTCATCAAGGGTAACGCCCTCCGCGAGCAAGACCGTACTCACGTCCGAGAGGGACGCCACGGCCACGGTGTTCACGTTGCTCATAATCGTGATCCACACCTGGTCCGCCTGCGCGCGACCCATGACCCAGCTGAGCAGGTCGCCCACGTATCCGCCGCTGACCGTTCTGTCCGGCTGCGGCATGGCGACGACGCCAAAGCCAAAGGTTTCCTGCAATTCGCGCACGGTCATTCTTGCTTGGCCTCCCCGTTCTGTTTTTTCTGTTCCAGCACCAGGCAGGTACGCTCCTTCCCGGCTACGCCGCGAACGACGTCCTCGGCGTACGCGCGGCAGGTGGGTGAACCGCACGCGCCGCAATCGATGCCCGGAAGCGTCTGACACAAAGACTGTATCTCCGCCATCATGCGCATGGATTCGCCGATATTTGCGCTCAGGCGAGAGATCGGCGTGTAGGTGGGCAGACTGTCGGAAATGTATTCCGGCGGGATGAAGTTCTGATCCGCCGGCAGGAAATTCTTTGAAACGGGCAGATAGCGGCGTACCGACTGCAGGCGGGTCTTGGCGATAAACGGATTTTCGATCGTCATCACGCCGCCCACACAACCGCCGATACAGGCGTCGAGTTCCACGAACTCGATCTGCGGAATGTTGCCGTTTTCGATGGATTCCAACACCTGCATACAATTCTCAATGCCGTCGGCAAAGAGGTAATTGTCGTTGAGGATCGCCGTGGATTCTCCGCCGGAGGACGCCCAGCCAATCCCGATCATTCCCGCCTCGCTCGTAACGGACGGGGAAACGGATCGCTTCATGGCGCCGATCAACTGAAAATAAATATCGTTGAGCGCGACCACCACGTCGATATGGCTCTTATAATCGCCGAACCCGTTGCGGATGTAACTGACCTTTGCCGCGCAGGGGGAGATGAAAAACACCGCAATATCCTCTTCCGACAGTTCGGGGTGCTGCTGCTGCGCCTGTTTTTTCGCCTCGATGGCGGCAATCTCCATCGGCGGGAGGATCGGCAGAATGTTATCTTTCAGATACGGGAACCGCAGAGAGATCAGTCGGGTGATCACGGGGCAGGCGGACGAGATCACGGGTTTTTTGATACCCTCGGCTTTGAGATAGATCCGCGTATAAGCGGAAACGAGCTCCGCGGCCTTCGCCACTTCATAGACCTCGTCGAAGCCGATGCTCAAAAGGCCCTGCAGAACGTCGTCGACGTCTTCCAGATCGTTGAACTGGCCGTACAGAGAGGGCGCAGGCAGCGCGATCTTCCATTTATAATGCATATAATGCTCCAACTTGGAGCACATCGCTTTTTTCGCGTTGTGCTGGCAGACACGGATGCATTCGCCGCAGTCGATACAGCGGTCGGTGTTGATCTCGGCGTGACCGTCCAGGATGCGGATCGCTTCCGTCGGGCAGCGCCGAACACAGGTGGTGCAGCCGGTGCATTTTTCTACGTCCAGCACCACGGAGTGCATGTAAGAATTCACAACATCACCCTACTGATTGATATACACGGTCATCGTGATGGTCGTGCCCTCCCCGACGACGGAATCGATGCTCATTTCGTCGGTATACCGCTTCATGTTCGGCAGACCCATGCCCGCGCCGAAACCCAGCGAACGCACGGAGTCCGTTGCGGTGGAGTAGCCCTCCTGCATCGCGAGCTCCACGTCCGCGATCCCGGGGCCGTGGTCGACCAGACGGATCACGACCTTGTCCTCATATACCTCCACGTCGGCAGCACCGCCGCCGGCGTGAATGACCATATTGATCTCGCCCTCGTACATGGCGATGGAAAGTCTGCGGATGGTATCGGGCGGAAGCCCGAGCCGCCGCAGCATCTTTTTGAGTTCAACCGACGCCTGACCGGCGGAAACGAAATTTTCGCCGTCGACGTCGTAATGAAAATTCAGAGATTCACTCATGGATGCGACAGTGCGCGGTCCTCCGGCGGCCGCCGGAAAAAGAACGCGTTTTCCTTTCCGTTGATTCAGACCTTGGCGCCGTTGAGACCGTTCGTGTATAGCGTGCCGCAGGCCTCATACATACGTTTTGCGCAAGCAAGCAGCACGATGCCGCTTTCTTTCGCAATCTCGATCATTTCGGGCGTGGGCCGTTTGGAACGGACGAAAACGACACAGACCATGTCCATCATTTCCGCCGTACGGATCACCTGCGAATTCACAAGCCCGGTCAGCAGAACGGCCTGATCCTTCACATAGGCCAGCACGTCGCTCATCATATCGCTGCCGCAGGCCGCGTGTACGTCCCGATCGAGCAGTTCTTCTCCGCAGAGAACGTCCGCCTCCAGCAGATCCCGGATTTTACTGATTTTCATATGGGTCCGTCCCTTACAGAATAATGATTATGTTACGCGTACTGCGCCAGAATACCGGGAACGTCGTCGGGGGTCACTTTGCCGTACACTTCGCCGTTGATGGTGAAGACGGGCGCAAGACCGCAGGCGCCGACACAACGGCAGGCCTCGATGGAGAATTTGCCGTCCGAGGTGCATTCACCCTCGTCAATGCCGAGTTCTTCTTTGATCTTGTCAAGCACCTGCTGCGAGCCTTTGACGTAGCAAGCGGTGCCCAGGCAGACCGAGATCGCGTACTTGCCTTTCGGGGAAAGAGCAAACTGTGCATAGAACGTCGCCACGCCGTAGACTTTCTCCAGCGGGACGTCAAGCCCTTCGGCGATGCGAACCTGCACCTCGCGGGGAAGGTAGCCGTAAATATCCTGCGCCACCTGCATGACGTGCATCAACTGGCTCTTGTCGCCGTTCACTTCGGCGATGGCTTCCTTGAGTTTGGCCGCCTGTTCTGCAGTCTCCTTAAAAGGAATGCTGCTGATTTTTTTGACCATTCGGAGTTCCTCCTGTTCGTATTTTTTCGCGAAGGCCGCGTTTCGCCCTCGCATTCATTACCAAGTATGTATTATACCATTTATACCTTTTAATGTCTACTGGAAAAATGCACTTTTTCGCACTTTTTGATAATTTTTTAACGGTTTCTCCCCATTCCCTAAAAAATATCCTAAACAGAGGCAGTTTTTTCGACAATCTTACGGAAACGCCCTCCCCTTTCTCACCGCTGCTTCCGAACGAAAAAGGCAAAAAAGAAAGACTCCCGGAGAGCCGGGAGTCTTTAGGGTTTCGGAATCACGCACCGACGGTGATCGTCTGCGCGGTGAACGGGCTTCTGTTGGAGCCGCTGTTAGCGCGGACGGTGTAATAATAGGTAGCGCCGGGAGTGACGTCGGCGTCAAGGACCGACAGTTCGGCGTCCGCCGACAGCACTTCGAGAGTGGACCAGGCGTCCGAGGCGTTCGCCTTTTTATAGACGGTGTAAGAGGTAGCGCCTTCGACCGCGGTCCAATCAATGCTGACGCCGTCGGCCGTATTGGTCAGATCAAACGTCGGGGCCGCCAGGAAGTAGGAACGCGGAATGCTGCTCAAGCCGCTCCAGGTCTTTTTGGTGGCATTGTACGCACGTACGCAGTACTCATAGCAAGCGCCCTGTTTCAAACCGCTGGCGTCACTGTACGTTCTTTTTGTGGTGGTGGTCAGCGCTTTCCATGCGACCAGCACTTTGCCGGAAGCATCGACCTGGCGACGGAACACTCTGTACTGCGAAGCACCCTTTACAGCGCCCCATGTGACCTTAAAGCCCTTATTGATCTGTGCCATTTTGACAGCGCCGGGCGCCGCCACATAGTTGATGCTCTTGGCAGTGTATGCGCTCTTGGTTCCGATCGCCGTGTAGGCGCAGACGGTGTAATAATACAGCTTGCCGTTCGCGGCAGTGGTATCGGTATAACTCAACTTGGTCACGGTCTTGAGCTTCGTCCAGGAATCGGTGGGTTTCAGACGGCGGTACACGTTGTACTTGGTAGCGCCGGTGATCTTGTTCCACGAAACGAGCACGCCGCTCGTCGCGTTAGCAAGTTTCACGGTCGGGGTCGCCAGGAAGTAGGCGGCGTTCGTCTTCAAGCCGCTCCACGCTTTTCCGGTCGCGTTATACGCTCTGACGCAGTATTGATAGCGCTTGCCGGTCTTCAGACCGCTGGCGTCGGAATACGAAAGGTTTTTGGTGGTGGTCAGCGTTTTCCAGCCGGTCAGGGCCTTGCCGGCGGCGTCCAGTTCGCGGCGGAACACGCGGTACTGCGAAGCGCCCTTGACGGTCGTCCACGTGACCTTAAAGCCCTTGGCGACCTGCTGCAGCTTCACGGAAGAGGGCGTCGCTACGAAGAATACCGACTTCGAGGTGAACCAGCTGCTGGTGGTATCGGAGTAGGCGCGAACCGTATAATAGTTGGTTTTCCCGTTCGCTGCACCTGTGTCGACGTAGGAGGCGGCGGCAGTAGCCGAAACGGTCTTCAAAACTTTCCAGGAATCGGTGGTCTTCATACGGCGGTACACAATGAACTTGGTCGCGCCGGCGGACTTCGTCCAGGTGACGATCACGCCCTTTTCACCGTTGGCAAGCTTAACAGTCGGATTGACGATATAGGTCTTAGCGGCAGTAGCGCTGTAAGCACTGAAAGTGCCGGCCGTTTTGTCGCTGGTGTTGTTATCATAATACGTAAAGACCGTGTATTCGTAATTCTTGCCGGAAACCAGGTCTTTGCTCGTGTCGCTGAAGGTGCGGACGCTGGCACTGGCCGTGTCGCCGAGTTTGGTCCAGCCGGTGGCGGGATCGCCGTTCGCATCCAGTTGACGGCGGAAGACACGGTACAGCGTCGCTTTGCTGACCGCGTTCCAGGTCACCTTAATGCCGCCGGTGATGGGAGCCAGGTTGATCGTCGTGGGGGCGGCAACGTACATGGTGGAAACCCCGGCAGCGTTGTAGCCGGCGGAAAGGCCGCTGGCATTGATCGCACGAACCGTATAATCATACGAGGTGCCCTGCGTGACGGATTTATCGGTATACACCTGTTTGGTGCCGGAAGCAGGCGTGACATCAAAGGTCGTAGAGCCGGCCCAGCTCGAGGCGCCCGCCGCTCTGCGATATACGCGGTAAGAATCGGCGCCCTTGACGGCATTCCACGTCACGGCGATGCCGCCGTCCGCGTTCTTGGCGCTGACGAGTTGGACATCACTGAGTGTAACGACCGACTTGGTGCCGATCTGGGTCTTGGTATCGCCGCCGCCGTACAGGTTGCTCTCGGTAAGCAGCAGCTGGTTGCAGTAAGCCTTGACCGTGGTCTTGGGCCGTGCGTTGCCGATCACCTTGAATGTGGCGTAAAAGACCTGCGTGGACTTGGTCACGGAAACGGCCTTGGAGCCGGTAAACGACAACGCATAAAGGTTGTCGGATCCGCTCACGGCGCCGTGCGCTTCCACGCCGAAATTCGCGGCGGCGGAGCTCAAGCCGGCCTTGCTGTCCTGCGGCTGCAGAACGGCGGGGTCATACTCCAGCCAAATCACCGCGCCGAACAGTTTTTTGCTCGCGTTAAGATTGACGCTGAACGTAATCTCATCGTTCACACTGTTCGTCGACGTGAACGTAAAATAGTCTGCCGGGTTCACATCGGCGGCGTCCGCAGCAACGGAGAAGCAGACGACGCAGGTGAGGACCATCAGAAGGCAGAGGACAGATGAAATCGCTCTTTTCATAATTTGACCGATCCTTTCGAAAGCAGGGCGCTATGCACCCTTGGATTTCAAGACATATTAAATATAGCACAGTTCAGGGCGTTCTGTCAACCAAACAAGGCAAAAAGAAGATGGAAAACTTGCTAATAAATTGTAAACTTTTTGTATACCATCAAATAAAAGGAGCCCGGGTTTTAGCAAAGAGAGAGGCAGCACGGTCAACCCGTACTGCCTCTCGCGGTATGAAAGGAGTTTCCCCTGTTTTTCGCGATTTACCGTACCGTCATTTCGTGCCGCACGAAGGTGAGCACATCCTCATCGTCGCGCTTGAAGGTGCGCACCGGCACCGACACCAGCCGGCTGACCGTACCGCCGGAGAGCGCCACCAGCACGCGCAGCGCGTCGCTTGCTTTTTTGGCGACGCGCCCCTCGCCGAAAACGATGCACGAAACGTCTTTGGCGCGCAGGGTATGTTTTTCAATGAATTGGCCGACGACGGGATACACCCCGCTCAGGCAGCCGTCACAGGCGATGATGATCTTGTCGTACGCCTCGACGGGCAAATCGTAACTGCGGGGAACGCCGGCGGAGCGCCCGCAGTAATTTTTGATTCGTTTCAGCAACGGGGACGCGTTGGACAGTTCCCGCAGTTCCAGTACGTCGATGGAACTGGACGCGCTTTTGGCGCAGAGGGACGTGACCGCTTCGTCACCCGAACAATGCACAAGCAAAGTTTTCACCGGACACCTCATTCTCCCGTGCAGAGCCGCACACGGTTTTATCGAAAAGCCCGTTCAACGAAAAACTACATATAGATGAACGTGCACATAACTACAACTATATGTAGTATAGCATAGTTGCACAACGAATGGCAGGTTTTTTTAGCAGTGTACTACATTTTCTGCGTTTTGCACAAACCGACCACTATATATTGTGCTTTTTATACAATGTGACGGCATATTCCGCTTTTCGGCGCGAAAACCGTTGATCTCGCCGGACGGCCGACGGAAAAACAAGGCACGGAAAAACCCGCAGCGGGGTAGCTGCGGGCCTTTCCTGATAGGGGTAAATATGGAAATAAGGAGATAGGAATGAAAACTTCTGAAACGTCTGACTTCCGTTTCATTGCTTGCAGTATAGCAGTTAAAGATAAATTCCGTGTGACGGATATATTAACAATCTGAAAAGGAGAATGAACGTTTCGTGAACAACCGCGTGTCAGGAAATGACCTCGTACATGGCGGCCGCCTCGTCTTTTTTGGCGTACTCATTGACGGAAAGCACGCGGTACTTCGTCAGATTCGCGCCCATCTGAATGGCGATCACGTCGCCCTCTTTCACCTCGAGCGAAGCGCGGGCGACCTTGCCGTTGACCTCGACGTGCTTGGCGTCACAGACCTCGTTGGCGACGGTGCGGCGCTTGATGATGCGCGACACTTTTAAATACTTATCCAGTCTCATATACACAGTCCTTTCGCAAATCAGCGCGAGCCGGTCCAGAACAGGTGGTCCTTCACCAGCAGCGCGCGGCAGGGAGCCGCCTCCACACCGCCGATCTTCAGCGGTTGGGCAAGCAGAAAATAGCGGCCGGGTGCGGCGTCGGCAAGGTCCAGTCCCTCCAGGATCGCCACGCCGGACGTGAACAGGGCGCGGTGTACGGGGCCGTTGCTGCCGTGCACGCCAACGGAGGCGCTGTCGGTGCCGAACAGACGGCACCCGATATCCTGCAGAACATACGCGCTGCTCTCCATCAAATAGGCGAGCCCGCCGCCCTTGATGAGCAGGCGCTCGCAGCGGCGCGGAAAATGCTCCTCGGCCCAAGCACCCGAAATCGGCCCGGGAGGGGCGTCGATCACGGTGCACTCGCCGACGAACAGTTCCGGCGGCAGGGCTTCGATGCTGTCGCCGCCCTCTAAAAAGTGGGACGGCGCGTCGACGTGCGTCGCGGTGTGCAGGCAGGTATAGACCGCCGTCACGTCACAGTGACCGCCGGCGCTCATACTCTCCACCCGATCGACGCGGGTTTCCGGGTCGCCGGGATAGGGCAGCGTTTTGAGCAGATCGCGCGAAATGTCGATGAGTTCCATACGCGTCCCCCTTCCGCGGTCAGCCGCGGCCGCCGAGCAGGCGGTCGATATCCGGCTGGGTGAGCGAACCGAAGTCCGCACCCGCGACGGCGTCCGTCAGCCGCCGCATCAGCACGTCGGAAAAACCCTCGCAAAACGTGTCGAGCGGGAGTTCGGTCTCGTCGGAGGTTTCCATGTTTTTCAGTTTCACCGTGCCGGCTTCCAGTTCATTATCGCCGATAACGGCGGTGTATTGCGCGCCGATCTTGTTGGCGTACTTCATCTGCGCCTTGATCGAGCGGCCGACGGTGTCCACCGTCACGCTGTACCCCTCGGCCCGCAGGTCGGCGGCAAGCGCCATCGCTTTCAGCAGAGCGGCCTCCCCTGCCGTCACCAGCGCCAGGTTGCAGGGCGGCGCTTCGGGGAAGGGCGCGCCGACGGCGTCCATCGCCATCTGCAGGCGCTCAAGGCCCACCGCGAAGCCGCAGGCGGGCATCGGCGATCCGCCGAGTTCTTCCACCAGACCGTCGTACCGTCCGCCGCCGCAGAGCACCAGACCCTGCGTTTGCGGGTGATGGCTGACGAACTCAAACACCGTGCGGGTATAATAGTCCAGACCGCGGACGATGCGCGGGTTGACCTCGTAGGAAATGCCGAGCGCGGTCAGGTACCCCTTGAGGTTTTCAAAATGCGCGCGGCAGTCGTCGCAGAGATAGTCGAGCATGGCGGGTGCGTCCGCGGCGATCGCCTGACAGTCCGGTACCTTGCAGTCCAAAATCCGCATCGGGTTGCGGTCAAGTCGCGTCAGGCAGGTGTCACAGAGACGGTCTTTCTTATCCTCAAAATAGGCGCGCAGGGCGTTGCTGTATGCGGCGCGGCAGGTCGGGCAGCCGATGGAATTGATCTCCAGCGTATAGTCCGACAAACCGAGCGCGGCAAAGAACGAATCCGCCAAAGAGATGATCTCGGCGTCCTGCGCCGCGGAAGCGGCGCCGAAGCACTCCACACCGAACTGATGAAACTCGCGCAGACGGCCGGCCTGCGGCTTTTCATAGCGGTAGCAGGAGGTCAGGTAGCAAAGCTTCTGGGGTAGCGGCTCGTTAAAAAGGCCGTGTTCCAAAAACGCGCGCACCGCGCCCGCCGTGCCCTCGGGGCGCAGCGTGATGGAACGGTCGCCCTTGTCGGTGAAAGTATACATTTCCTTCTGCACGACGTCGGTGGTCTCACCCACCCCGCGGTCAAAAAGCTCGGTGTACTCAAAGACCGGGGTGCGCATCTCGCGAAAACCGAACGCCGCCGCCGTATCCAGGGCGGTGCGCTCGATATACTGATTTTTGTGACTTTCGGCGGGCAGGGTATCTCGGGTACCCTTGATCGCCTGAATGGTTGCAGCCATAGTAAAAACTCCTTATGAAAAAAATCGGGCGCAAGGTCACGGCACGCCGCGACCCTGCCACCCGAAAAAGCGCGCGTCAGTTTTTGGGATTGACAATGTCACGCCAGTCAAGGTCGCCGCGTTCGAGCGAATGGATCAGCGCCTCGGCCGTGGCGATATTGGTGGCGACGGGGATGTTGTGCACGTCGCACAGACGCAGCAGGTTCGTTTCGTTCGGCTCACCGGGTTTCGGGTTCAGCGGGTCGCGGAACAGAAGCAACAGGTCGATTTCGTCACAGGCGATGCGCGAGCCGATTTGCTGGGCGCCGCCCTGTGAACCGCTGAGGTACTTTTCGATATTCAGGCCCGTGGCCTCGGCAACGAGTTTGCCGGTAGTACCCGTGGCGCAGATGCTGTGTTTGCTGAGAATGCCACAGTACGCAATGCAGAACTGGGTCATCAGTTCCTTCTTGGAATCGTGAGCGATTAACGCGATATTCAAATCGGACACCTCCTTACGATTGGAGAGACTTTATTCTATCACAAAAGTTGTGTGAATTCAATAAAAACTTATTCGGCAACTGTCAGCCGTTCAGCGCGGCAAAGTTTTTCTTGTTGGCGGCGTACAGATTCTTATAGACCGCAAAGGTCTTGTCGTACACGGCCTTGTTTGCCGCGTTCGGCGTAAAGGTCTTGGTGACGGGGATCAGCTTCTTGGCCTCGGCGATGTGTGAGATCTTGCCGACGCCCATCGCTACCAGCACCGCCGCGCCCATCGCGCCGACGTTCTGGGGCCCGTCGACGGTCTCGACCGTGCGGCCGAGCACGTCCGAAAGGATCTGGCAAGTGACGTCCGAAAGGGCGCCGCCGCCGACGAAGCGGATCTTTTCGCTGGTCTTGATCTTCTTCTCCTCCGTTTCAAGGAACCAGCGCATATGATAGCACACGCCCTCGATCACGGCGCGCATCATTTCGCTCTTGCCGGTCTCAAGACTGATGTTAAAGAACATACCGCGCGCATTGGGATCTTCGAACGGGCAGCGGTTTCCGTGCAGCCACGGGGTGAAGATCACGCCGCCCGCGCCGGCAGGCACGGCGTCGATCACTTCACTCATATAATCGTACAGACTGGTGTATTTTTTCTCATACCCGTCGGTAATATGCTTTTTGTCGAGATAGATGCCGATCTCATCCAGCGCGAGGTGGTCCTTGACCCACTCCAGGCATTTGCCGGCCGTTTCAAGTTCGGCAAAGTAGTTATAAACGCCGTCCTCGGCGCCGGTAATGGCGGCGATCATCGCCGAGGCGTCGACCAGACTGCGGTCCACCACGGTGGACACCCAGCCGGATGTGCCGTTGTAAATATGCGTGTCGCCCTGTGCGGCGCTGCCGGCGCCCACGCCGATCAGCGCGGCGTCCATGCCGCCGCCGTACACGTCGATCCCCTCGCACAGGCCGAGTTCCGCGGCCGGTTCGGTCTTCAACTGGCCGATCTTGCCGTAGCAGGGAAGGATCTGCGGCAGGTGGTCGATCTTCACGCCGAGCATTTTGCACATCTCGGGGCTGAAGCATTTCTTTTTCAGGTCATACAGTTCGGTACCGAAGGCCGAATCGGGCGTCATGCAGAAAACGCCGGTCATGCGGGCGATGAAATATTCTTTCACGTCCAGCCATTTATGTACGCGCGCAAACACGTCGGGCTCGTGCGCTTCCACCCATTTGTATTTCCAGACCGGGTCCTTGACCGAGGCGGCCACGGCGCCGGTGATCTTCAGGGATTTGAGCAGTTTCGGCACGTTTGCGCCGGCGATCTGCGGGCCGTAGGCGATGCCCTTTTTCAGTTCCTCGCGGGCGCGCTGATCCATATAACTCATGGCGCGGCGAACGGGTTTGGCGTCCTTGTCGACAAGCACCACGCCCTGCCCCTGGGCACAGAACGAGATGCCGCAGATGTCGTGCGGGTCGACGCCGCTTTTTTCCAGCACCCTGGCAGTGGTGTGGCACATAGCCGACCACCATTCCTCGGGATCCTGCTCGGCGCCGCCGTCGGGCAGTACGTAGAGAGCGTAACCCTCCGACGCGGCCGCGGTCAGGCGGATGCTGTCGGCGAGTTCGAAGATGCAGGTTTTGACACCGGTGGTGCCGATGTCGTAGCAAAGCGCATATTGTCCGGCCATAAAGATTTCCCCTTCCGAAGTCAACATAATTTCATTTTGTATTATATCATTATTAACTGTTAACTTTCAACAGTTTTTTGCGTTTTTGCGCCAACTTTTTTCTTCTCTTTTACAATTTTGAAGCAAAAACCGGGTTTCGTAAAAAAATTTTAAAAAAACTCTTGACTTTTTTCGGTCCCGTGCTATAATAGACGAGCATTTCGAAGGACGAACAATTCTTCACAGTTGGTGTTGATGGCGCTGAGGGTCCACCCGTTCCCATCCCGAACACGGTAGTTAAGCTCAGCCGCGCCGAAGATACTCGGAGGGAAGCC